>JAPPDN010000704.1:4749-7922 GCA_028824575.1 Candidatus Poribacteria bacterium
CCTTGCGGGTAAGGAACATGTGTGTGGGATGTGACGTGCTTTTACGTCGAGTTGAAGAAACACCCAAGCAAAAACCCTTCCACTTCGTTTCAGGCTTGGTTTCTTTTCCTATATCAGTAACGAGAGGTGTTAGAACTCCCTTATTTTCTTCAACTGATGATTACTCTTCTGTTTGGGAGATGTCTTTGACGCAGCGAAAGCCGATGGTACTGCCAGATGAGAGATGGTACCACCGATCTGCGACACGAAGGTCCTCAGGACTCCCGCCCCAGCCGCCACCGCGTAGGATCCGGAAATTTTCGTTATCTGGTGCGATTTCTCTGCCGAAACGCGGATTATTTTCTGGACTCTGACTGTAGAATTCGCCGTTGTATTCGTCGAAACACCATTCCCAGGCATTCCCTACCATGTCGTATAAGTTATAGCCGTTTGGCGGGAAACTGCCGACGGGTGCCGCCCACTTCCATCTATCTGTTCCACCTGTGCCGCCGAAATTCGCATCTGTATGTGTAATTATATCACCATTCGGGTATAATTTTCCAGTCAGATTTCCGCGTGCGGCGTATTCCCATTCTGCTTCAGTGGGTAACCGTTTATTTGCCCATGCAGCATAGGCGGCAACATCACGCCATTTTACATGGACGACAGGTGTGTCCGGGGCATTGAACCGCGGGTTATGCGACAGTGGTGGTTGAGGGTAGCCTGTACTTTCGACAAATTTTTGGTAACGTGCGTTCGTTACTTCATACTGGTCCATGTAAAATGCGTTGAGGGTAACAGTATGCACCGGTTGTTCGTCACTATCCCCGATCGTGGATCCCATCTGAAACGTACCTGCCGGAATCAAGACCATTGTGGCACCGTCGATCTCAGAAACGATTTCAGTTGCGTGTTCGGTGGTGGGTGAACCTTCATCGCGCTGCGCGCAGGCGGATATACTCACACAGACGATGCAGATGAGAAGGATGTCGGCAATCTTCATGGCATTTTGGCTATTTGTGTAGCGGCTTCAACGATCCATGCCTGTTCTCTCTCGTAAACTGTGCGGAGATCCAACCAGAACTGTTGATCTTTAATTCTGCCGATGATAGGAGTTGTGGTGCTTCGGAACTGTGCAGCGAGTGTTTCAGCGGATGTCTCTGAGGGTTCAAGAACAAGCGCGACACTCGGTAGCGTTTCAATTGGAAGCGCACCACTCCCGATCTGACCGTGGGTTTCCGAGATCTGAATGTTAACTTTTTCCGCGAAGAGGTCTTGGAGTTGGGCTTTGAGTTTTTCTGCGACAGCGTGGAGTGTCTCTATAGGGCGGGTGTAGCGGTTGAGCATCGGAAATTGTTCGGCGGCGGTGGTGCTGTCAATGAGATAGCGTTGCAATGTTGCAGATAGACCGGCAATGATGAGTTTATCGACCCGAAGTGCCCGCATCATCGGGTTTTTACGCATCTTTTCGATCCATTCTGCTTTACCGACAATAATGCCTGCTTGTGGTCCACCGAGCAGTTTGTCGCCGCTGAAGGTAACAATATCGACATCACTTTCGATGCGTTCGCCGACAAGGGGTTCATGGGGGAGTCCATGGGCTGTCATATCAATAAGGGCACCGCTGCCGAGGTCTTCCATTGTGGGGATGCCTTGCTGTGTACCGAGTTCTGTTATTTCTTCCATTGTCGGGGTTGATGTGAAACCGAGGATTTTGTAGTTGCTCGGATGCACTTTGAGCAATAGTCCTGTGTTTTCATTGATAGCCTCGGCGTAATCTCGGAGATGGGTTCGGTTTGTGGTCCCGACTTCTCGGAGTATCGCACCACTTGCCGCCATAACATCTGGGATACGGAATGCGCCACCGATTTCGATGAGTTCTCCACGTGAGACGATGACCTCTTTACCGCGTGCCATGGTCTGAAGTGCGAGTAGCACAGCAGCAGCGTTGTTATTGACGATCGTGGAAGCCTCACAGCCTGTCAATTGCTGTAGGAGCGGTTCAGTAATCCTGTCCCGATGTCCTCGGCTGCCTGTTTCGATGTCGTATTCGAGGTTGACATAGTTTTGCGCAGCTTGCTGGATGGCTTCACAGGCATCGTTGCTTAGCAAAGACCTGCCTAAATTGGTATGTGTGACCGTGCCTGTTGCATTAACAACGCGACGCATGCGGGGTACTGTTTTCGCCGCAATTTTCTGGCGTGTCCGTTCGGCGTATTCCGTGTGTTCTGGGAGTTGTGTCTGATTTCCACTGAGGATTTCGCTTCGGATGTCAGCAACAGCATCGCGCAGTGCTTCTGTGACGAGTGGGCGCGTGTAGGTGGCTTGCAAGTCAGTCATCTCCTGTGTGTTCAGGAGTTTTTCGATGGCGGGTAATTGCCGGAGGAGGTTTTTTGTATCAACAATTGTCAAAATAGTTTCCAAAGAATAGCGTTGCTGTCCTGATTGTGGACAATTTTCTTATAGGATAGCATATTATGGACTGGTTGTCAAATTGAAACGCTGGTAGGCAGGGTCATTAGAGGGATTTGGTGGATTGGGGTTATGGAAACCGGTGAGCGAAGTGCCTCAATTCCATTGCTGATGGCTGACTGTCTCTGTGGTAGGAGCGATTTCCTAACCCGATTCCTTCATCTGTCCTTGGGAAGAAAGCACACCGATCAAACTTAATAACCAACCAAAATCCAAGCAGGAGACTCAAGGTAAAAACTATTAATCCGAGACAACCCCTAAGCGTCAGTTTTTGATGTTCCATATTCGGTGGTATTATCATTGCCTTATTCCTTTAAATTGAGGATTGCTGATACTCACGGGTTGGATGGTGGTTCATAACTGTTGGTGTGTTCATGAATCCGTTGGCGTTCGCGGTTGACATTCGGATCAGCTCGGCGGGGGATGCCGGTGATTGCATCGACGGATTCGTCTGCTTTAAAACGTAGATAGAGTTTCTGCGATTTCGCGGCGAGCGATGGGTTCTTGAGGGCGCGGTAACAACGCATCATGTTGTAGTGTGCGTCCAAATCTTCTGGGTCAACGGTGAGCGTCTTCTGGAATTCGGTTAATGCGGTTTCGTATTCGCGTTTTAGGAAATGCATGCGTCCGAGTCTATTGCGGACACGGGTGTCGCGCGGAAATTGCGCGGCGGCGCGCTGGAGATGCTCGATCGCTGTGTCATAATTGCCGTGTGTCTCCTG
>JAPPDN010000704.1:7932-9362 GCA_028824575.1 Candidatus Poribacteria bacterium
CAAGCGCAAAAAAGTAGTGCACCTTCGCACGATGCGGGTTTTCAGGCGGTAGTGTTTTCTGAATTTCAAACGCTTTTTCAAGCATCGCTTCTGCCCTCTGCATATCGCCTTCTTCAATTTTGACTCTTGCTATATTGATCCACCCATCAAGATATCCGGGTTCTATCTCCGTTACCTTCAGAAATGCGGTCTCAGCGGCTTTCAGGTCGCCTTGTAGGAGGAGCCCGATGCCATAGTCGTTCCAACGTTCGCGTGCGTTCTCTATGACTTCAGTGGACGGCACGGGGAGTGTGCCTACTACTTTTAGAGTTGCTGTAGCAGATGCCATCTCTGTAATGGGTAGATTTGGGATTGCCTTAATCTTTCCGGCGACATCTGAAGTATCACCTGTCCAGACCCATTTGCCATCATCGTAGCCTTTATCTACTTGGAAGTCGGTATCTTCTGGGTCGCGCACGCCTGCATAAGCCCATTGTGTGTGCCACCAGTTGAATTTGCGGTAATTGAGTTTCGCCTCTATGGTGAGGATATCTCCGCAGTCCGGCGGGATTTCGAGTCGATAGCGTGCGGTATCAGCAGCCCCCGGCGGGATTGTGTTTGAATAGAGGATTGTTCTTAGTGCCCAAGCGTTCCGTTTGTTAATCAGGTTTCCGTGTGCGTCCAGCATGTAAGCGCGGTAAAAATGCGCACTCGGATCAACGGGTCCGTTTCCATCGGGTGCAGCAATCCTGCCGTTCCAGAAGACGATCTTTCCGTTTTCATCGGTGGCTTTCACTTCCAACCAGATGTCAAATGCGTCAATCGTGCCAGTGGGGAAACGGTGTCCGACACCGCGTGTGCGTACTACGACATCGACCCGCGTGTTTTCGTTTCGTGCAACTTCAACCCCGTCGCTTGGGATTGGTGCACCGTCTGCGAATAGGTCTAACGTTATCACTTCATCCTGCAAGAAATCTGTCACGGCTTTGAGTTGGTCTGGATGTTGGTTGACGAACGGGAGTGCCGTGTTCGCTGCGGGGAAACGGTGGTTGTGAACCTTGCCGTTGATATTTGCAGCATCTGTGGAATCGACAAGCGGCATGTGGCAATCGACGCATTTCTTCGCCGTTTCAGGATAATAGAAGGACAACGCGCCTTGGTGGGAGACACCACTTTTCTGCCACTGATCGTAGTCGTTGAAGCCTCGCACCCATCGGAAATTGTTGACCGGTTCATCGAGGTGCACTTTATGACACGTTGAACAGAATTCGGCGGTGTTTTGGCGATGGAACGGTTTGAGGAAACTCTTTTTGTGCGGTTCCGGGTCGAGTCGGATGAGATAGTTGTGCAAATTCCGAATGATCGGGTTATCACTGGCAGCGATGTCGTGGAGTGGTGGATATTTAATCACGTATCCACTGTTACCCATAGTATCTTTGACGCGTTCGATG
>JAPPDN010000441.1 GCA_028824575.1 Candidatus Poribacteria bacterium
GGTTGGCACCATCTGATAGTGGAGGAGGGCATCTTTGGTTGCAACTGTGTCTGTACCGTCCAAGAGTCTGTCCATCGTTATCCCCATGAATCGGTAGGAGAGCATCAGTTCTCCCACGCCGTGTGCATGGTCCGCCATAACGCCGAGCGGTGCCTGGCTATCGGGTCGGGTAGATGTTGTTTGGTCGGTCGATTTTTCTTCTGATGGGGTGTGAGTTCCGTTCGCAGATACACCTACGGTGCTCCCGCAGAAAAAGAGAACGAGAAAAGCAACCCATACTTTCTTCCCTACTTTCATCAATTTTCCTTTCTTATTTTTTCAACCGGTCAATCGTAGTGTTTTGTATAGATATATAATATCACATTCTGGCGAGAAAAACAAAATGGTCTCCTTGTCTGTCTTTCAAAGCGTACTGACTTAAAGTTCCCTGATGATTGATTCGTACTTGACATCTCGACGTATACTGATACAATTAGAGCATCATTACCAAAAAGATGGAGGGAATTAGATGGGATATAAATTTGATCCGAACGCAATGTACCGGATGCCGACGCATTTTGGACCGAGGACAGGCCCGAGATACGGACCTGATGGCAGAAAATTTGAGTGTAAAGATAACCCGAAATCAACGTCGGTTTCGGTGAGTTTCCTGACAAATAGCGAGCAGCTGGAGGCTTTCCTACCGCCGGGATTTTCGCTTAACGGCGAACCCGTTGTATCCGTGTCTGGGGGCTATATGAAAGAAATTGAGTGGTTGGCAGGGCGCGGCTATAATACCCTCGGTGTTAGTTTTCCAGTGGTTTTCGAGGGTGAAGTAGACCGAGCGACGGGATCGTTTTTGACAGTACTCTGGGAAAATCTGACAGATCCGATTTTAACAGGACGCGAAGAATTGGGCTTCTCCAAAATCTATTGCGAACTGCCAGATCCGCTGACGTTTAATGGTGAGACACACTGTACCGCCAGTTGGCTCGGTTTCAAGTTTATGGACATGCACGTCCGAGCGACAGAACAGGTTCCAATACCAACCACGTCCCCTTCACCGCAACAGACGACTGGCGAACAACGGCTTACCGGCACACTCCACTATAAATATATGCCAAGAACCGGCGAATGGGGCACCGCCGACGTTACTTATGCCGTGTTAACGCCTGCGAGTACACCGAACCGTGTCGTGAAGGAGCATTGGCGCGGTGAAGGGACCGTACAATTCCACAAAGCGCGTTGGGAAGATCTGCCGACGCAGTACAACATCGTCAACGCTTTTCATGAACTCGAAGTCAAAGAGTGGCGTGGCGCGTCTATCGTCAAAACAGTCGGTGGAAAAGACCTGAGCGACCAGCGGATTCTGCGTTAATTCTTAGTCCATCACGGAGCCACCTGAGACGGTGATAGAGACCCCTGAGAGATAGGCGGCTTCGTCTGAGGCGAGGAACGCTGCCATCTTGGCAACATCTGCCCCCTCAGCGAGTCGCCCAAAGGGGACATTTGCCTCGGATTGGCGTGTGTATTCCGAGAGTTGTTCATCAGCCGGAAGATGACTGGGCATTAGCACAGATGCCAGATGTGTGACGCGTTCTGTGTCCACAAGCCCAGGACAAATGGCGTTGACGTTGACCCGATAAGGTGCAAGTTCGCACGCAAGCGATTGTGTGAAACCAATCACAGCAAATTTCGAGGCACTGTATGCAGCAAAGCGCGCCGACCCTCGTTTCCCGGTAACAGAAGACATATTGATAATTTTGCCTCCCGTTCCCTGCGCGATGAGATGGCGTGCCACCGCTTGTGAACAGAGGAATACGCCTTTCACATTGACGCGCTGTACTCTGTCCCAATCTTCTTCAGTCAGATCTACGACAGGTACACGATCCTTACCAGCGATCGTTCCGGCATTATTGACGAGAATGTCGATTTTACCGAAGTGTGCAACGGTTTTGTCAACCATCTCGCCGACCTGTTTAGCATCCGAAACGTCTGCAACGACACTGATAGCACGTTGTTCCATCGCTTCAATTTCCCGAACCACATCAGGTAATCCCTGCCACTCCGTCTGATCCGCGGCATACGGATGCTCAGTAATGTCGTTGACAGCAACATCGGCACCTTCCTTCGCCAAACGGGTGGCGATCGCACGACCAATGCCGTTTTTGCCGCCCGCGCCTGTTACCAAAGCGACTTTTCCATGTAGGTTGTACATTCAGATATAACTCCTATGAATTGAATGGTGCAGAGTATAACAGATTTTCACGGAGATGTCAAATTTGACAATTTCTCCTTGCCCTCTAACCTCAAACCTACTATCATATCCCCTTCACCGAAGATTTTTGGGGATTTGCCCAAGCCGGTGCGGCGTTAGCAGATCTCCACGTCAACTATGAATCCGTTCCGAAATACGATAAACTCCGAAAGGTTGAAACCCCCGGTATGCAGGTCAATTGGGATGTTGAGAAGATGAAACTCTCTAAAGACAAGACGCAGTTGAAATATAACGATTTTTTGACGTTGGACGGCATCCCCGCAGAAGTCTATGGCTATAAGTTAGGGACGCGTTCTGCTTTGGAATGGGTAGTGGATCAGTATCGTGTCAAGACAGACAAACGCAGCGGCATCGTTAACGATCCGAATCGCGCCGATGAGCCACGATATATTGTGGATTTAATTGCGCGTGTTATCACCGTCAGCCTAAGGACGATGGAGATTGTTGAGAGTTTGCCCAAATTGTAGGCGTTAGTTTCTGCTGCTGGGGTGTTTCTGTTAAAACCTTTCAAGGTTCAATTTAATTTGATTTCATTCAACCTTTTAAAGTATAATTGAAAAAAGATTGCTCCAAAGTTAATCAATTTCTATAGCGGATGGAAAACAAACGGTTGTCTATGTTCAGAACATAAGACTACGTGTTTAGACCTGAGTTCACCTATGAATCAAAATGGAAATAATGACTATGTATCGTTAGTAAGAATCCCCCGTAAGTGGTTTAATGTATTCGTCTGGACTTTTTCAAGTTTAGTTATTGCCAATGTTTTAATTGAATTTTTCACCGGTTGGGCTTGACAACATTTAGGTGAAACGGTACTAACACGAACTGCGGTTCTAATGACGCTAATAGTCGGCTGGTTCTTTATATTAGCACATATATGGGAGGTTATCATGTTAGGATATGCGAAACTATTCAAGGACAAGATCCTTGCGCAAGGCAAAGCAGAAGGCAGAGCGGAATTGTATCGTGAGTTGCAGCGAGCGCAAAGAGAGGGTATAACGCTTGAAGAGGTGTTAAAAACACATGATGCCGAAAACGGTAAAAACGAAGGGGACGAGCCGTCTTAAGGTGACCAGAGGACGTACGTCGGGATATTAAACAACGTCCCAAGCAGTGCCCACAGTCCTACAAATACATAATCCCCCATCACCAAGCCTAAGAAGAACGGGATTGCGCGCTGATGTGCCCGTAAACCGAAGACAGTAAGAATGATGAACTTCACCAGCCAACCGAGAAAAACAGAGAACCAGAAATCGGCAAGTCCGCCCCATGTCGCTGCGGTCATTACGTACCCGATCGGGTGAAAAGGCCACCACATAAATTTATGGCGCAGGAAATAGAGTATCCATGTCATCGCTGCACCGATCCCCATAGATTGTGTGCCATCCCAATTCGGACCCGTAGGGTTGTTAATCCACCGTTCTAAACGTCTACCGAAAACCTCCTCACCGATACCGATGATGTAGCCGTGTACAGCGAATGCACCAGTCTCATAAAGGAGATAAAGGAACGCCCAAAATGATGCAAGTGTCCCGATGACAATGGCGAACATCATCACCCAAACGAGTCTTCGGCTGTTTATACCCGCACGCTCGGCGAGTTTGAACCCTTCCAGCTGATTTGGCATCGGATGCGAAACATTAAGCCGATTGAGCCAGTAGTAGAACGAAATAATCGTGAGGTTCTCGGTCCCGACGAATCGTGGTCCGAAGGTGACTGACATCAACCGTGCTGGATCAAGCGCGAGGATCTCGTGTGATGGCGGGCCGAACTCGGCACGTACACGCGTCACACCAAGTGCCATCACAATGAAAATGACGATAAAACCGAATACACCGCCTAAGGACATCCCTGCCTTCACTGAAAACAGTGTGAGCCCGAGACCGCCAAAGATTAACCCAGCGATGGCAAAACGGTAGGGCATCGGTTCATCTGAATCATCAAACGCCTTTTTGGCTGTCAAACAATTTTGGATGACATCGCGGAGATGCCTACGCGTTCCCCACAGTGCCAACGCACCGACAGCGAGCCATGCCCCACCCGCACGTTCCGCAAAATAGAGTTCACCTTCGCCTAACATCCCCATACGCACGACCCGTTCTGCTTTGCCAAACAGATAGAAAAACCATGCCGACATAGAGATGTCCAATGGCACGAAGAAGGTCAACCCTATGATGAACGGGTAGGCAGATAGCGAAATCCATCCGACAGCGTTCCACGGTTTGTCTGTGAACAGATGCGTGATCGAATAGTAGTTGAGTTGGATAGATGGGACCTGGGGGAATAGATGGCTCAATCCTGCCAGAAGTTCAATAAACCCAGCAACCGAAAAACCTATCCACATCGTGCCGCTTCTGAAAAAACTTTTCCGCCCTTGCGCCATCTGGAGCGGCAGCTGGATGATCGGATACGCCAACTTTTCACGCTCAGTCCACTGGACACGGATAATTGTAATCAGACATATCAGCGTAAACCAGAGCAGTGTGACAAACCCTGTCCAGACAAGGATTGGCACCAACCAGCCGCGTAAATGCTTTGGAAGATAAAAGGTCGAACCTCCCTTAAAGTAGGCATCCAAAGCGTAATCCTCAGGCACGAACCACGTCGGGATGTAACGCCAGAAGAGAGATGCCCATTCGTTTTCGGGAGTTGCGAACCGGAACGGATGCGCCAGTGTGCCGATCAGGAACGTCATCATTGAATGACCACCGATTGTGGATACCATGACGACCATGATATAAATAACGAGGAGTTCCTGTGGGGTTAGCGCATTGCGCGGGGAAAGTCTTTTCCATGCCAGATTGAAGCCGATGACGACAAAGAGCGTGAAAATTGCATTGAAGAAGAGCGAGACGAAGTTGAGGAGGAATTGCGGCTGAATCATCTCCGCCGCGTAGGCGAGCCAGTAGGCGTTCCCGATAACAAGGAGTGTACCAATCAGGAGGGCACGGAGCGTAATTCCAGAGGTGAAGGAAGCATGAGGTTTTGGCATCTTAAATAGCGTTCAGCCGGTGAAGAGGGCTGTCGGCTATCGGAAACCTTTAGCGATAAAGGTGGAAGGATGGAAGAATGGAAGGGCGATCTCTTCTATCCTTCCAATCTTCCGTTCCTGCTTCCGACGATTTTCACCTATTGCCGATAACTGACAGTTGGCAGTGTTATTTTTTTAGAGCACCCCAGGTTAATGTGAGTTTGCCTGAGGGCTCAACGGCTAATATCTCGGCGTCAAAAGTGAGATCACCATAGGCGAGACCATCCCATGCACCGCCGGGGGTCCATCCAATCTGGTGTTCGCGTTTTCCATTCTCACAGTCGTTCATGTGGAAACTCAGCCCGATCGTCAACCCAGCTTTCGCTTTGAATTTATCACCTTTCCCGGGGTTGGCAAACGCGGGGTTGCCGCGCGGCTTCGTCGGGTCAATCGCGACCTCATAGATGTAATCGTTGCCATTCTTGACCAGCACCCATTCCGTGTTCTCCTTTGATGCGGCGGCGGATAAATCTTTACCGTTGGCGCCGAGTGTCCACTGAACAAGGCTCTCCCGCACCATGCCGTTGTCGAAATCAAACATAAATTCGACGCTATCGTCTTCCCACCATCTGGCATCAGGCGGATTAACGTCTTGGAGTTCGTCATCGGTGATTTCAACGGCGAAATAGATACGGGTCGGATCTTGGGCGTTCCACGCGACTCTGCCTTGACCGGTAAAATCGTTGGCTTTTGGGATACCTTGACCGACATCTTTCAATTCATCAAAGGCAACAATTTCAGCACGTTCCCATTCGTCAAGTTTTCCATCTACTTTGAGGTTTCTCAGCTGTTTCGCAACATATTCCTTATCACGTTTCGCATCAACAGGTAAGTTCGCTGTATAGAACAACAGCGCAGCTGCTATTCCTATCGTGACTACGACTTTAAGCTTCATAAACTTTTTCATTGATGAATTCCTTCGTTTTGTAACTTTTAAATTAGTTGTTTTGTTTCTGCGTCCGATTTTTCTTCTTTGAACTGCACGCACGGCACAACACCTGAAGATTATCAGGCGCATCGGTGCCCCCTTTGGATTTGGCTATCACATAATTGACTGTCATACTACGAAACGGAAATAACGTTTGACAGCCGTTACATTTACCCTCTTGGATTCCAAACAGTGAGCGTTTATAGGTTTGATTCTGTTTGGAAAGTTTAGGTTCATCCTTTCGGTGAATGATCGACTTGGTAATACCGTTCTGTTCAAAACGCGACTTAACCAATTCATAAGATTTGGGACTTAAATCAATCCCTATCCATTGGCGTTTTAACCGCTCAGCAGCTACACACGTAGTAGCACATCCACAGAAGGGGTCAAGCACCGTATCGCCAGGATTGCTGCTCGCCCCAATAATTCGTTCTAACAGTGCAAGCGGTTTCTGTGTCGGGTATCCAATCCGCTCTTTACTTCTGGCTGTTAAGTTTGGAATATCGACCCAGATGTTATTCAGTCTTTTGCCTTTTTGTTCGTCAAGATACCGCTTATAGCGTGGCACATTTCCGGGACGCGTCTGAACGATACGTCCTGCTTCAATTTCCTTGCGCATGCGATCTTCTGCCCAGCGCCATGTTCGGACGACTCCCATGACCGCATACGTCAAATGAGAATCGGGATCGTGGTTCTGAGCAGTTACAGAAGTGAGTGAAAAGCGTCGTCCCGTTTCCGGTTCAACACAATAATACTGACGTTTGGTTTTCTCATCCAAATTCGCCAGGTCATACGGAATCGTGACTGCTTCAACGTTCCAGACATACGTATCGCTTTTTGAATATCGGAAGATAATGTCGGAATCTCGTGCCAACCCCTTTTTGAGGTTTCCCTTGGTGGTTATTGCCCGTTGCCAGATAATCTCATTTCTAAAATTTTCTTTCCCAAAAACGCTATCCATCACCATTTTGAGGTAGTGGCTGGCGTTATCATCACAGTGGAGATAGAGTGTCCCGGTCAGTTTGAGGATGCGGAACATCTCCAGCATTCGGATGCTCATCATGATGAGATAGGCTTTCATGGACTTCCCGTGACTAAACTCAGTCGCACTGATGGCATGATAAAGTTCGGGTTCCCTATCCGCGAGTTCACCGTGAGATGCGTTATCTAAATCCTCCAATGTCCAGAAATCTTTGAACGTTGCCCCTGCGGCTTCGCTCCCGACTGGTGCTTCAAAGGTCCGGTTGGAATTGAAAGGCGGATCCAGATAAATCAAGTCAATAGAATCTGTGTCAAGCCCTCGAAGTACATGAAGATTGTCATTTTCAAAGATAGTTCGGTTCTTGACCTTCATCCTATTTCCTACAATACTGTGTGTAGGCGTGCTTCGGAAGCGCGCCTACATATAATGAAATGAAATGGACAGCATATTGGTCCTACCGTCGTGCTTTGATAGCACCCCACGTCGCAGCGAGTTTTCCGTTCGGGTCAACAGCGAGTCCTGTTTCAGCCTTGAAATTTTGATTGACTTCGGCTTCCTCGAGGACTCGGTTATAGACGCTGAATTCGTCAATGATACCTGTGAACACCCCGAATTCACCATCCGCTCTTCCATCTAAGCCGATGAAGACGTGATTTTCCCAATCGTCTTCCGGGAATTGGGCAAGATTGAGTACCCCTTTGCCTGTTGCTTTACCATCGACGAAGTATTGGACCGCACTATCCTCTGGCACACCCGTAACAGCGATGTGGTGCCACTTATTATCGGCAATGTTTTCTGTGTCTTCAACATTGCCCACCCAACCCGTGTCGAGATTAAGCACTCCATTGCGAACCCACAAGGTTTTGGGACCCTTATCGTCGGTACCGGGACCCCCTGTTTTGGCAAAGATTACCCCCGGACCACTACTGTCGGTCTTAATCCATGCCGACCATGTGAAATCAACATTGAAATCAAATTCTTCAGGCGAATCAATTTCGACGAAGTTCGCTTCGTTTCCATCGAACTCCAACGCATCACCGATTTTACCGGTGACCTTTTTTAGGTTACCCTTGATGGTTCCATCATAATTGCCTGTCCCATCTGTGACGGTTTTTCCGCTGATCTTGTTTGCATCGAAACTCCAATAACTGACCAATCCGTCCTCGATGATTTGGGCGGGAAGGTTCGTTGCGATGAGACTGATAGCCAAAATTAGTATCACAAAGTTAACTTTTCGTAGCACAATTAAATCTCCTTTGATTCGTAGAAAGTATGGGAAATTTGCAAGCGAAATGCCATAAAGCGGCACCTTCTATCCATTGAAAATCTTCCTGAGAATTAGGAACGCACCGCCGACAACAATGATAAACAGCGCGACAGAAAAGACGAAGGCAAAAATTACTTGCAAAATTTGGAAGAGAATCAGGATACATACAACAAAGATAAATATCCCGAATAACACGAGTAAAATCTTTCCCATACGTTAATGAATATGCGAACAGTAACCTCTATGTCAGTTTCATACCCGTAGGTGCGTTTTGTAAACGCATCGGGCAGCTATTTCATATCTACCCACCCGGCTGTTAGTGATGAGTTCTTCTAATAGCGCGTTTTGCGCATTTCCCAAACTTTTAGTTAAACAGCAGGAGTTCTGATTATGGTGTTGCGCGTCGTTTACCGCCATCCATATAAAGTGCGGTCCCAAACATATAGGAACAGGCTTCAGAGGCTAAGAATGTCACGACATTCGCGACCTCTTCGGGTTCCGCGATGCGACCCGCGGGAAGTTCTTGTCCGAGTGCTTCTAACAACTCCTCAACATCGCGTCCTTCGCGCTCGGCTCTCGCGCCTTGTTGCGTGCGTGCGCGACCGGTATTGGTCAATCCCGGACAAACGGTGTTTACCAAAATACCTTCCCCCGAAACAGCATCGGAGAGTGCGCGTGTTATGTTCAGAATAGTGATATTGGCAGCACCGGTAGGTATATTCCCCCGAGTAGGACTTGTGCCTGCACATCGGGGAGGCGAAGGACGCGTTCGGCTGCAACATGTCGCACTGCCTTGTCGGCGCCGGCTTCATCGGCCTCGTCGAGAACCCGACGATGAACCAGTTCTCCCACGGCCAGCGCCTCTACGAGC
>JAPPDN010000771.1 GCA_028824575.1 Candidatus Poribacteria bacterium
TTTCTAATGAAGTGCTTGCTTTTGAGATTCAAGCCTCGGACGATTTTGGTGTAAAACGGATCGGTTTAGAATGGACGGGTATCGCCAATCCAATTCACAACCCCGAACCCACCAGCGGCGAGAAAATAGTATCCGCAGGAACACCGACAGCGGACACCGTGACCGTCGCTGCCACATTTTCCCCGAAGCGTGAGAGTGTGAAACCACAGAGTCTCCGCTTGCGTGCCTATGCGGAGGACTACCTACCTAACCGCGATCGCGTCTATTCGTCGCCCCTTGTACTCCACGTACTCACGCCGTCAGAACACTTCAAATGGTTAGTCGGACAGATGCAGCTTTGGACGGGTGCTGCAAAGGATGTCCACGACAAAGAGTTACAGCTCCATCAAATCAACCGCGAACTACGCGACCTACCTTCAGAAACCCTTGACGATCCCGCGCAGCGCAAGCGGATACAAGAACAAGCTGCCGCAGAACGCGCCAACGCAGCAAGACTTGCCAGCCTGGTCGAAACTGGCACAGAGTTAGTTCAAGAAGCAGCAAAGAATGAAGAATTTGATGCAGAACAACTGGAGGCGTGGGGAGATATAATTGAGCAGTTAGATGAAATCGCTGGACAGAGGATGCCTTCTGTCGCAGACCTACTTTCGCGTGCCGCTGAGGCACCGGGGGCACCTGTTGAACCCGCTTCCGCTGGTGAACCTACCGATAGTGAAGCACAGGGAAGTCAAGCAGCGCAGGGACAGCAATCATCATCTACGAAAGGCGAACCGAACGACTCGGCAAAGGTGGAGAAGTACGGACCTGACAGTATCCTACCACCTGAAAGTTTGGATGAAATTCCAGAGGATCCGAACAAACCCGGCAAGGGGGTCAGCGTAGACCGGAGCAAACAGCCACAAGGTGGTAAACCCGGGTTTACCCCCGCCAATCCAACGCCTACTGTCTCTGACGTTGAGTCTGGATTCAACAAGGGTGAAGACGCAGCGGAAGGACAGGCACCCCAGATCGTAGGTGGTCTCCGTATTCCTACAACTATGCTCAAAGGCAGTGGAAGGGATAATGAAAAGTCAGAAGACGAAGAGACACCGGCACCTCAAGCAGCGGATCTCGTCCTTGAAGCCGTCGAAGAACAGCAGGAATTGCTGGATGCTTTTGCCAAATTAGCAGACGAGATGAGCAGGCTGCTCGTCAGCTTTGAAAACAGCACGTTTGTGAAACGATTGAAAGCCGCCTCGCGAAAACAGATCGATATCGCAGTAGACCTGAACAATCTTGATAGTTTCGGTCTTGACCGCACCGCCGCTCTAAATAACCAATCTGATCGGGAACGTTTGGCGGAACGAGAAACCAACGAGTCTGAAACTGTATCTACTATCATACAAGACATGGTGGCTTATTCCGATCGCCGCCCTTCTCCAAACTACTTGCGCGTGCTTTCGGAGATGCAGGACGCGCTTGTCTCAAGTCAGATGCAAGACATAGCAAAGACGATTAACAAAAATTTCGTCGGACAATCTACGATTGAGGCGGAATTTTGGGCGGATACCCTGGATCGATGGGCAGAACAATTGGTAGATCCACCCAATCGACCACCCCCAGAGGGCGGCATGATAGAATTGCCGAATCTACCGCCAGAAATCGTCTTGGAAGTGTTGCGGATTATTGATCGCGAGATCCAGTTGCGGGAGGAGACGCGCGAACTTGAGCAGGCGAAGGAAGCGATTACATCCGACGAATACACAGAGCGTAGTATCACTTTATACGATACACAGATTACGCTCACCGAGGATACTCGCGAAGTCGCAGCGCAAATTAGTCTCTTGCCTAACGCTCAGGAACGTCTAATTCAACAGCAACTCGCGAAGGTGACGGCAGCCGCAGACGTTATGGATGAGGTCGAAGACATCCTCGCGGAACCGGATACGGGTCCCAAGGCGATTGCAGCGATAACGGAAGTCATCGAAATTCTGCTCCAAACATGCCGGATTCCAAATACGCCGATGGTAATGACAGCACCACCGGCAACCGCTTCCGCCTTGAGGCTCATGGGGATTGGGGACGACACCGGCACAGCCTTTATTGAGAACCGTTCACCCAGACAAGCGACAGGCAAAACAGGACGCGTGTTACCAGAGGAATTTCGTCAGGGATTGGACGCTTATTTTAACGTTTTAGAAGGAAGACAGTAGATACACAGTATACTGTTAAACAGAGGATAGACCGATGGAAATCAATGCGAGAAAAGATGCTATTCCGTTTGAGCTGTTCGCCAGTTTCAAGCGGATAGAAACAGGTAATCCGATCATCGCGTTGCCGCCACCGCTCTGGGCAGCAGCAACGCATGCGATCATTGTTGACGGGACGGTACACTACATCTGGTGTAAACGGGATCTTGGAGTTCGCTGGTTGATAATGCACGCCACGGCTCCTATTGATGATCTCACGGACATCACGCAGGACGCGCGGAACCCTATTATTGAACCCTCAACAGACGGTTTTGATAACGCAGCCGTTGAGTATCCTTTCCCGTTCCTAAACCCCGCTGATGGCAAGTTTTACATGTATTACCGAGGCAAAGGGGAAACAACACCCGAACAGACAGGCCTGCTTGTGAGCGATGGGGACTTAGGCGAGTGGCGGCGCGTTCAACATACGCCTGTCATTCCGGCAGATACTGAACACGAACGACACGGCTCAACACACCCTTCTGTTGCAGTAGACGGGGATACGATTCATATCCTTTATACAGCGAAGGCAACAAAATCGTTCGGAGAAGGGTTAACAATGTGTCATGCAACCGCACCAACGAGCGATCCAGCAGCGGTCACAAAAAATCCTGCCAACCCGGTTTTCACAGGAAGCGGGAAACCATGGGATAGCAAATCCGTTCGTGAAACCGAATTGTTCAAAGGGCCACAGTATTTCCATGTTATCTATGGCGGTTTCGATGGCGAAGTCTGGCGGATGGGACATGTACGGACTCGCGATTTTCAGACCTTTGAACCGAACCCTTACAATCCTATATTTACAACCTCGGACGACCCTGAAGCGTTCGATTGCGACAGCGTGTTAACGGGGCAGATCCTCGAAATCGGTGATACCTATGCCATGCTCTACGCTGGTAAAAAAGGACAGGAATGGCAGACCGGGTTAGCTACAATTCCAGAAGATTAGATGTTGAAACGTTCAATAATTTACACCAAATTCACACTGAAAGTTATGAACAAAACGTCCATTCAATGCAAGAACGAGGAGAAAATAATCACACGGAGGCCTGGAACAGATGACTCGTTTCATTTTCATGTTGATATTAGCCGCTTGTATCAGTATGTTTACTGATATTGTCTTTGCTCAGGGTGCCGCGATGAGCGGTGGGACCCTCCGCGGACAGATTACTGACGTAACACCAGCACAGAACCCTATTGAGGACGTTGAGGTCAAGATCGTTTCACAAGATAGCGGCAAGGAATGGACAACAAAGACAGATGCGGATGGCAATTACAAATACGCTGGGCTCCCCGCCGGACGCTACCTGATTAGCATATCTAAGGATGGATACGACAAGCGCGTTGGGAAATCTGTTACCATTGTTGATGGTGGTGACCACTTCGTTCCACTCAAAATGGCTGAGAAAGGTAAGGTCAATCTGTTTGAGGTGCAACCAGGCAAAATAGACAGGATGGTCATTAAACAGCGAATCAAGCAGCAAACTAAGTCGTTACTCCAAGGTGTTGCTGAAAGTATGGGCGAGCGTTACAATCTGGACGAGGCAGTTGTCAAATCACTTTATCAGTCAATGGTTAATTCTATTGAGGGGCTACTGGCGCAGATTGGTGGTCTGAGTACCTTCGCGAATGCAGATATAGCGTTCAAAATGTTATTGGCACAGCCCGATTGCAAGGCAGCGTTTGCTGAACACTTGAGCGAGGCGCAGCTTCAGGATTATTTGGACTTCACAGAAGCACGACAGCAGCGAGATCGAGAAGCGGTCACTCGTCGAATAACGGCTGCACTTGACAGAGAACTCAGTTTGACGGCAGATCAACGCGAAACAGTTGTGAAGTTGCTGCGTGGCGCTGCATGGAGGAATAGTGGCTTCGCAAGTTCAATGAACACCCTACGGATCAGTTCTCAGAAAGCGGTACATCTGGTGCACCATAGATTGAAAATCTCTCTGGATAATACCTTGAGCGAAGCGCAATCCAAGGTTTGGCATGCGTTGGTTAACACAAATGCGAACAGAGAGCATTTCGCTGTCCTCATGCCCGAAGTCGAGGTTCAGGTTGGCGTTGCGGATAAAAAGGGAGATGTGGATAAAATTGTGGATCGAAACAAAAAGCGTGCGTTCATCCGCAAGGAAGCAGCCAAGCCTGTCAAGATAGAGAACGCAGTTAAAGTAGTGATTAATGAAGTAGCGATTGACCCGCCGGAGAGACTACAACCTTGGATTGAATTTAACGCAGGGACAGCAGCATCTCAAGAACAAATGATGGAGATCGCCGAAGCCAAACTCACAGCGCATACCGAATTGTTAGGTTCCCTCGACGAGCGTGCCACTCGGCGTTTGGCACTTGCTGCCAAAGGCGTGGCACAACAGTACATTGAAGATCAAGGCGAAACTCCCGAAGCGAGGGATGAATTGTGGGGAGATGGAAGTACAAACGTTGACATTATGGATCATCCGATGTACCAACGAACTATCAAAGATGTACTTTCTGAAGAGGCGTTCGCGCAGTATAGCGCGTCCCAAGCGGAAAGAGAAGTTTGGCATCAACAGGTGCTACGTGATGTGATAGTGGCGTGCATAGACACGCAGCTGCTTTTGGACGACACACAGCGGGAAACGTTAGAAACAGCAGCATCGCAATTGGTACCCAGTCCACTTAAGGAAAAGAAATCCGCGGAGTTCATGTTTTTCCAACTTTTCCCACAGACAGTAAACTTTGAAATCCTGACACATTGGCAGCAGGGTGAATTTAAACGCGTGTTCGGTCCAATGATGTGGCGGAGATAACTACGAAAAGGAGCAAATAGATGACTCGTTTTAGTTTTGTGTTAATAGTCACTGCTTGTGTCGGTATGTTTGTTGACATTGCCTTTGCGCAGAACAACGCTGCAAATGGCGGTACTATTCGTGGTATGATTACCGACACAACCGTAGAACAGAATCCAATTGAAGGTGTTGAGGTCAAAATTGTTGCCCAAGACGGCACAGAGCATACAACAAAAACAGATGCGAACGGCGAGTATGTAAAAGCGGGTATCCCCGCAGGACGCTATACCATCAGTATCCACAAGGAAGGGTACAATGACCGCCGCGGAAAACCCGTTACAATCGTTAACGGTGGAGATCATTTTGTCCCGCTCAAAATGACTGAAAAGGGCAATATTGGGTTGTCCTCTAAAACGCCAGGAATAAATTTGGATCCTAACCTTGACAGGCAAATCGAATCTTTACTTGCGCGCGTCGGTGAAAGTATCGGTAAGCGTTACAATCTCGATGCGGCAGCTGTCAAATCACTTCGTCAGTCAATTTTCAATTCAAATAAGATCGTGCTAATGCAGAACGAGAGTCTGCGTGCCTTCGCGAAGGCAGTGGACGGGGGCAACATAGCAATACTTGAATTCTTTTTCTCACATCCACACACCAAGGCAATATTTGCTAAACACCTGACCGAGACGCAACTTCAGGAGTATCTGAACCTCAACCAAAATAGATGGCAGCTATATCAACAAGCGATCGCACGTCAAATAGCAGTGGTGCTTGACAAGGAACTCTCCCTAACGACCGATCAACGCCAAAAGATTGAACAATTACTGCTTGACACAAAGGACAGTGATACCTTCCCAAACTCGATGATCATAATGCTTAATTCACTGAACGCAGCCCATCTGGTGCACTATAAGTTAAAACTCTCTCTGGACGGGATATTGAGCCAGACCCAATCCAAAATTTGGCATGGACTCATTAGCGCAGATTTGGAGGAATTACACGACATCGCCGCACCCATACCCGAAGTTGTAGTAAAGGGTGCGGTCGATGCTGGCAAAGTGGAAGAAAAAGAGGCTGACGCGATACTTGAGCAGCTCAATAAACAGACTGCTGATAAAGGTAACACACCAGAATCTCAAGAGCGTATAAAGCAGATGCGGCAGCTCATGGAAGCCAAGTTGGCAGCACATACTGAACTGTTACAACCACTCAATGAGCGTGCCTCTCGACATCTACGAGTAGCCGCCAAAGGGATCGTTCAACAATACCTCGAAATTCATGGCAAAACTCCTGAAGCAACAAAACAGGAAACCGATGCGAAACCCAAGCAGGCTGGCGAAATCACTCCCAAAGAAGCTGCAGAGAAACTCAAAACCTTAAGGGAAGGGGCTGATATTACAGATCACCCACTCTATCAACAAGCCATCAAGGATGTACTCTCCGAAGATGCCTTTAAACTATATCGCGCCCA
This sequence comes from Candidatus Poribacteria bacterium, assembly GCA_028824575.1. Lineage (GTDB taxonomy): Bacteria > Poribacteria > WGA-4E > WGA-4E > WGA-3G > WGA-3G. Next base: position 6,468 of record JAPPDN010000771.1, read on the forward strand.
CCAAACCGAAAGAGACAACTTGCGGCAACAGGTGCTACGCGATAGGTTGGTAGCACTTATAGATAACCAGCTCCTCTTGGACGAAACACAGCGGAACCACTTAGAAACTGTAGCAGCACAAGGGACGCTCCCGCCCTCAAATGAGGAAGCAGTCATGGCACTGTTCATGCAATTTTCTCAACAAACAGACCTCAAGATACTGAGTTCTTGGCAGCGGCGCGAATTTGGACAACTGTTCGGTCCACCAGTAGGGAAAGAATAATCGTAAGGAGAATCAGAAAAGATGAATAAAAAACACAGATTCATTATCGGGTTTTCCAGTTTCCTGATGTTGCTCAGCATATTGGAAACCCACGCGCAAGATCCCACGATCCGCTACGGTACAGGTGTACCACCAGCGGTTAGAAGCATCAACGACCGGAGTTTGCGGTATCTTGCTAACACGCAACTTGAAGACGGCAGCTGGCCAGGCGGACAGAATGGGGCAGGAATCACAGGGATTTGTGTCATGGCATTTATGGCGAGTGGCGAGGATCCGGATTACGGACCTTATGCCACGCATATCCGTAAAGCCTTGCGCAATATGATCATAAATCAGAATCCGAAAACCGGGTACATGACGGGGTACGGTCATGGATCAATGTACCACCACGGTTTTGCGATGTTAGCACTCTCCGAGGCGTATGGTGCAGTAAATGAAGAACTCCTCTGGAAAGGGAGTGATACACCCACCAATCGGCGACGTACCATCGGCGAGGCTCTGGAACTTGCAGTACGGTGTGCGTTAACCGCGCAAGAAAAAAATCCGTGGGGTGCTTGGCGGTATTCGCCAGGATCCCAAGATGCCGACACAACCGTCGCTGGCACCGTGTTGATGGGCATACTCGGCGCACGAAACGCCGGAATTGAGGTACCTAACGAAGCCGTTGATAAGGCATTAACTTTTTTTCAAACTTGCACCATGCGAGGGGGCGGTGTCTCTTACCAACCCATGAGCAGTCATGGCGACGGACTCACTCGGACAGCCATTGGAACACTCGTTTATGCAATTGGAAAAAGGAAGGATACCCCAGAATACAAATCCGCCTCCGAGTTTATCAAGCGCAGAATGGATCAAAGTGTACGCAGTCGGTACACCTTCTACAATCTCTACTATATGGCGCAGGCACTCTTCCAAAGCGACTTCAAGGCATGGCAAGCTTGGAATCAACGGATCATTGAGCGGCTTCAAGAAATGCAGCAAGAAGATGGCAGTTTCACAAGTAGCTACGGGAGTGCCTACGCGACCGGAATGGCTGTTCTCACTTTGGCATTGAATTACCGCCTATTGCCAATTTACGAGCGGTAGATAGCGATCAGAAGAATAGTTATCAGTTATCAGTTTGCCTCGCAGTGAGAGTTGTCAGTCAAGAAAGTTCTTGTGGCAGTTGAGGTTACTGTTCAAGCAACAACAAACCTCTTTAACTGACAACCGAAAGGTTTTCGCAGAAAACCGTACTGAAAACTGACAACTGATGAAAATGGAGAAAAACAATGCAGTGGAATCGAAAAAAGACACTTGTCGCAATAGCAGCACTGGCAATATTGTGGCTTCCTTTGACACAGGCTGAAGAAACAGAAACCGTATTGCATTGGAAAAACGGGGATAGCCTTCCTGGTCAGTTATTGGAAAGCAAGCCGGGGGAAATCCACTGGTCATCACCCCACTTTTCCGATGATATGATTGTCAAGATCAATGTATTGGACGCAATCGTTTTTCCGAAACAATCGGTGTCAGTAACAGAGACTTTTCGCGTCGGCACGGTATCCGGTGATATCTGGATGGCTAACCTCATCGGTTCGGATGATAACACGCTCCTCTTTTCCAGCAAACGGCACGGCGAGTTTCGGGTGAATCGAGAGATGATTTATACGCTTGAGAGTCGAGAGCATTCCAACCTTCTCTTTGACGGCTCCCAACTCTCAGCCTGGAAACTCCGTGAGCAAGATAAAGACGACGAAGCAGTTCTACTCTCACAAGAGGTTCAACCGAGTTGGCATGCGGATCGCGGTGGTCGTCCGCAGACAAACACCGCCAAGGCAAACATCTTCTACGCGTTCGACTGGCCCAAGCGTTTTGAAATTGATCTGGAGTTAGCATCTACCGCGCGGCCCCCGAGTTTTGTTTTCGCACTCGGCAAAAACCTGTACGAGACAGTCCGGTTGGAAACCTGGGTCAACGAACTCGTCGTCGTTCAAGGCACACTGTTTGAGCCTGTGTTGACGATTCAGCCTGATCGCCGAAACTTCCGTTTACGGATCGCCTATCATGAAAATACGGGTGATGAAAACAGTGGGGTCTTGAAGGTGCTTGATTTGAATGGCAATGTGCTGTTGAAATTAGATGGTGTCAAACCCACCCTTGAGGCCTCTGGAATCTACATTTATAACCGAGGGCAGGATCTAACCGTGCGGCGGTTGCGGGTCTATCGGCAACCTACTGAGATTACAAACCGGCAAATCGATGCTTCTAAACCCCGTGTCTACATGATGAGTGGAGAGATCGTTCCGGGCAAACTATTTGTTGAGAAAAACCGAAGTTACGTTCTTGATACAGATGGAACGCGGCGCGATATTGATTCGCAGCAGATTGATCGCGTCGTTCAACCCGGTATCACGTTGAAGCCAACCGATCAATCTACGATGTTGACATATATTGACGGAACTGTTCTGCGTGGGCAGATTACACAATTGAATTCCGATAGCGTACAACTACAGACCGCATTCGTAGACGACCCAATAACATGCTCACTTGCAGGTGCTTCACTGCTTAAATTTGAGCTAACACCCAAAACGCAAACACCCACTGAAGATTAC
>JAPPDN010000041.1 GCA_028824575.1 Candidatus Poribacteria bacterium
TTGGCCCTCGCATCAGGCATGAAACTTGAAAGTGAAAATTCTCCTTACCCCACGGGTTTGGAGATTTCAGATCAAGACGAACCTCAATAGGTAATTCCACTGCTATTCAATATTATGGAGGAAAAAATGAAAAAGCAGTTTATTGGTATCGCAGCTACCCTGACGGTATTGCTGGCGACACCCACCATAGCCGAAATCAAAATCGGCGCATCTCTACCCCTCACCGGGGGTTTCTCAATCGCTGGTTCCAAGCATGAACAGGGATATCAACTCTGTGTTGATTTGATCAATGAAAAAGGTGGAATAATGGGAGAACAGGTCAATCTCATTATGTCCGACAACCGATCCGACCCCGCCACCGCTATCAATCAATATGAGCGATTCATCAATGTCGATCAGGTTGATGCCGTATTCGGTACCTTCTCATCGCGCTTGAGTTTCCCTGTAGCCAACATACTGGAAAAGAATGGTTTTGTTCACCCACTGCCAGCAGGTGGTGCATTACGAATCTACACCCAGGGACATCAAAAAGTGTTCTACTTCCAACCAAGTGCAGCAGAATATGTCGGGGCAACCCTTCAGGGCATTTTGGAAGATCTGGTACCTGCCGATGACAAGCCCGCAACTGCAGCGGTAGTAGCTGCTGATGATTTCTTTGCCAATGCTGTTGAAGCAGGTCTTCTTGGCATGGAAGTCATGGACCCGGCCGATGGTAGTGTCGTTGAAAACCTCGCCCCTGGCTTCCTCGTGGATGCAGGCATCGAAATTGTCTACTCTGAAAAGTGGCCGGAAGAAGGATTCAATGACTGGTTGACCTTAGCCAATTCAATCAAGAGATCTGGTGCCGAACTCATAGTGGGTTTGACAGCCTCGGCCGAAGAAGCTGTGCAAATCACCCGGGCACTCAAGACTGTACAGGCTGAACCCAAAATGGTTTATTTCAGCCAGGGAACCCAATCGGAATATCTTGAAGGAACAGGCGAATCCTCTAATTCGGTTCTGGTACATACCTCTTGGCATCCGGCAGTGCCATTTCAGGGCCTCCTGGCTGGTGAACCTTTCTCCAATCAGGATTTTGTAAAGGCTTTTGAAACTGCCTATGGCCAAGCTCCCGATGAAGACAGTGCCATACCCTTTGCGGTTTGCCAAGGTATAGAACAAGCCATTATGGGGGCAGGTTCGACAGACAATGATGCGATGTCAGCCTGGCTAAAAGCACGAACGACCGATGATCCTGTGAGAACGATACTTGGTCGATTTGCCTGGGATGAGCGTGGACTTCCGAAGGATAAGCCGTTTCTCATGTCCCAATGGAATGATGGTGAACTCCAGTTTGTTTATCCAACTGATGAATTTGAAGGAGTTCAAAGCATGACCTATCCCAAACAAGGATTCTAGAGTAAAATAAGTTGAACCCGCCACCTAATTGCTGGTGGCGGGTACCGTAGATATACAAGTAGAGGGCAGAAACAATAATGCTTGAAGTTAAGGAACTTTCCAAGCATTTCGGTGGAATCAAGGCTGTTGATAATTGCAGTTTTGTTGCCGAAGAAGGCCGCATTACTGCCCTGATTGGACCCAATGGTGCCGGTAAGACCACGGCCTTCAACTGCATCAGCCGTACCATGACTCCAACAAGTGGTGAAATCTGGCTCGATGGTGAACGCATTGATCAGTTTCGACCACATCAAATCACGGCCCGAGGACTTTCCAGAACATTTCAAATTTCTCGTAATCTGGCCGACATGACCGTACTGGAAAACATTATTTGCCAGTCGAAAACCCGCGGATGGAAGGACTTGCTCAAACCGGCAATGAGTCCTGATGAAATCGATAAGGCCATTGGTATACTGGATTTTCTGGGCATAACCAGAATTGCCCATGAAGACGGTTCCAATCTCAGTTATGGTCAAAAAAAGCTAATGGATCTTGCTGCACTGTTGATGAGCGATCCGAAAATAATTCTTCTTGACGAACCCGCTGGCGGGGTTAACCCAACACTTCTAGACGAGATTGTCAATCATATCCGCCGCTTGAATGAACAGGGCCTTACGGTCCTTATTGTGGAACATAACATGGACCTTATCATGCAACTCTCCGACAAGGTTGTAGTGATGGCCCAGGGAAAGGTAATTGCCAATGGAACTCCCGATGAGGTTCAAAATAACCCTGACGTTCTGGAAGCTTATCTGGGTGGAACATCAGAGAATACGGAATGAGTAAACTTTTGGAAGCAACTGGAGTTGTGGCTGGCTATGGTGATGGTCCGGCCATTCTCAATGGAGCCGATCTTTCGGTCCACCCAGGGAAAGTCCATTGTATTATAGGACCAAACGGAGCAGGTAAATCAACTCTGTTAAAGGCCATCGTGGGCATGTTGAAAGTACGGGAAGGTGATGTCCGATACAAGGGTGAAAGCCTAAAGGGACTTCGCCCGGATCAAATACTCAGAAAGGGAATCTGCTTTGTACCTCAGGAAAGAGCCTTGTTTCCCAAAATGACGGTTCGGGAAAATCTGCGAATGGGTGGTTATTCCATAACTGACGATTCCTACCTGAATAACAGAATTGGCGAAATAGAAGAGCAATTTCCAATCCTCAAGGAAAGGCACAGTCAACACGCTGGTACTTTATCTGGCGGTCAGCAGCAAATACTTTCCATGGCAAGGACAATGATTCTCAAGCCTGAAATCGTTATGCTGGATGAACCCTCTCTTGGACTTGCTCCCAAAATAGTGCGTGAGGTTTTTGAGGTCATGCAAATAATGGCCAAGGAAGGGATTACAATTATCCTTGTGGAGCAAAATGCACTTATGGGACTAAAATACTCAGATTGGGGTGTCGTCCTGGATTTGGGTCGCAGTTTATTCGATGGTCCAGCCCAGGAAATTCTTGAAGATCCTCGAATCCAGGAACTCTACCTGGGTGGTAGAAAGGATAAGCCATGACATTATTAATCCAAACCCTGATCCTAGGCATCGCCCTAGGTGGGGTATACGCATTGATGGGTTCGGGCCTAAGTCTGATATTTGGGGTGATGCGTATCGTTAATCTTGCCCACCCCTCACTGATCATGATTGGTGCCTATGTGGCTTATTGGCCATTTCGCTTATCCAACATCGAACCCATGTTCATGCTGCCCGTGGCTGCAATCATTCTTGCATGCATAGGTGCAATCCTCTATCGGTTAGTTTTTGAAAGGGAAGCCCGATCAGCCAAATATTCCGAGATGACCGTTCTCCTGACCTTTGCCCTGGCCATGGTTGTCGAAGGCATGCTGGGTACGGCCTTTACCAATACTCAGCGCATAACCTCTCCCGATTATGCCACTGAGGCTTTCTTTTTGGCTGACATCTTTATTCCAAAGGGCCAACTCTATGCCTCGATCATATCGATAATCATAATTTCGGCATTAGCCTTGTTTCTGAAATATTCACGACTGGGTTATGCCATAAGGGCGACAACAGAAAACCGTGAAGCCGCCGAATTGCTGGGGGTTAACGTTAATCGTGTCGGTTTGATCAGTTTTGCAATTGGCCTTGCCCTTGCCGGAGCAGCCGGGGCATTGGTTTCATTTATTTTTTCCTTTTTTCCTTCCAAACATTGGGAATGGATCGTCATTCTGATGTCCCTTGTTGTCCTTGGTGGCATGGGTTCAATCCTGGGTACGGTTATCGGGGCATTCCTGCTCTCAGCAGTTGCCGCCCTGGTCGGCACCTATTTTGGTGCAACCTGGTCTACCCTGACATTCTTCATAGCCTTGTTTGTCGTATTACTGGTACGACCGCAAGGGCTGTTTGGTGAAAAACCGGAGTTGGCATAATGGCAGAACTTGCAACTGACGAAATACTGGCTGCCCGTGAGCGGTATAACCAAAGCATTGCCATAGCCGTAAACAAGAAAAGAAGCCTGTGGTTTCCCTATCTGGTATTGGCCCTCCTGCTGGTTCTTCCGGCATTGCAATTAATTGGCAATTTCAACTATGTCATTCATCTGACTCTATTCACCGCTTGCTATGTGGTCATGGCCTCAGGCTGGAATATACTTGGTGGGTTTACCGGTTATATTTCGTTGGGTCACAATGTATTTTTTGCCATAGGCGGTTATTTCGCCGGCATGATCTTTGCCCGGTTGGACATTTCGACCATAATCATAGCTCCGCTGGCCGGTCTGGTGGCCGCTGTTATCGGTTATTGTATCGGTTTGGTAACACTCCGTGTACGAGGTCCATCCTTCATCATTTCTTCTCTTGCCCTGGTCATGATCTTTCGAATCGTCTTCGAAAACTGGGAGTTTATAGGAGGTGCTGCCGGTCTTGCCTTGCCCGTTAACGACCTCCCAGTCCAATGGGCCAAACTACCCTATTATTATGCATTTATCGTTATGGCGGCAATTGCGGTCTGGGTCAGTTATAAAATCAAGCATTCCAAGTTTGGCCTTGGCCTGCGAGCAATCTCGAAGGATGAAATAAAGGCTGAGAGTTCAGGCATCAACACACGTCTTTACAAGGTACTGGCCTTTGCAGTATCGGCCTTTTTTGTTGGTATGGCCGGCGCCGTTTGGGGTGAGTATCTAACCTACATCCGGCCCAACATATTCCTTATCATACTTATTTCCGTTAACATGGTTCTGATGTGTGTTCTGGGAGGAAAAGGTACGATTGCAGGACCAGTTATTGGTGCCATACTAATTATTGCCTTCAATGAATTGTTCGTGGCAACTCTTGGTGCTTCCGAAATCAATGTTCTGGCTACCGGCCTGATTATGATGTTGACCTTGATATTTTTTCCTCTTGGAATTGTGGGAACACTTGCCAAACATGGAAAACTCCCGCAATTCCTGAATTGGGACTAGAAAATGTCTGAATTTGTTCTTTTTAACGCTCCCCAATCAACTTGCAGCCAACGAGTCAGGTACTTGTTGCATGCCAAGGGTATCGCCTTTGAAGAGCATAAGCTGGATCTGTTTGCCGGAGATCAACTGAAAGCGGAATATCTTGCCATCAACCCCAATGGTGTTGTTCCCACATTGGTTCATGATGGGCAGGCTATCATTGACAGCGCCGTCATTCTAGAATATCTGGAGGACATCTTGCCGGAAAGCCCGTCATTTAGACCAGACGATCCGGTTGCCGTTGCTGAGATGCGTTCCCAGATGAGATTTATCGACGAGGTACCAACTCCCGCCATTCGTGTTCCATCCTATAATCTTGCCTTTCTCCCCCATTTTCAGGCAATGTCAGAAAAGGAGTTTCAGGATTTGTGCGACAGCAAACCCCTGAGGCGGGAATTCCTCATGAAAATGGGTCGAACCGGTTTCCCCGACAAGGATATGAATGAAGCACTTGGACGTCTTCAAAGGGGCATTGACAGGATGGCTCAATATATCAAGGAAAGTGGCGGACCCTGGCTGTATGGAGATACCATATCCCTCTCAGACCTGGCGATCATGCCTGTTGTTGTTCGCATGGATGATATCAATTTGGGCAACCTATGGGACAAGTATCCCGCAATCAACTTATGGCTTGAGCTGATTCAGGAGACCACACCTTACAAGGCTACCTATTACCAGGGTTCTCTACTTACGGAGAAATACCCTCATCTGGCCAAACTTAAACAGAAAACCAATTGAACCGTTTGATGTTTTGTTCAGATTGGACAAATTATTCACTGGATTTAACCCTAGCCAAGCACACCTAACATTTATTGAACTATTTTAGTAAAGGATATTACCGATGAACCGAGCACTTACACCTAATGTGTTGGTACCTGCGGACCTGAAACCAAACTGGAACTGGCAAGACCGACTACCTGCCTGGGGACATACCAATACCGACTTTGAACGCCGTGTGGATTTTGACCGGCTGCGTCGCTATCGACTTTCTCGTGCAAGGCAAGCCCTGGCAAACAGCAATTGTGGATCACTTTTGCTTTTTGACGTCAACAATATCCGCTATGTCTCGGCAACCAAGATTGGGGAATGGGAGCGAGATAAAATGTGTCGTTTCTGTCTGCTGACAGGTGACGAATCCCCCTATGTCTGGGACTTTGGATCTGCTGCCGTCCACCATCGGAAATATTCCGACTGGTTGCTTCCCGATCATTGCCGTGCTGGTGTCGTTGGCATGAGGGGAACGATCCCGCCAAGTTTTGGCTTGATGAAACACTATGCCGAAGAAATTGCCGGTCTAATCCGGGAAGCCGGCATGGCCGATATGCCGGTTGGTGTTGATTATGCTGAAACGGCAATGTTTTATGCCTTGCAGGAAGCCGGATTGAATTTGGTGGATGGCCAACAAGTCATGCTTTCGGCACGTGAAATCAAGAATTGGGACGAGATTCAACTTCTGACCCAGGCTGCAAGCATGGTTGACGGAACTTACCACATGATCTACGAGAACCTGAAACCCGGTGTCCGTGAAAACGATATCGTGGCTCTGGCCAACAAGATGCTCTATGAAATGGGCAGTGATGATGTTGAAGCCATCAATGCCATTTCGGGGGAAAGATGCAACCCGCATCCGCATAATTTCACGGATCGCTATTTCCGACCGGGTGACCAAGCCTTCTTTGACATTCTACAATCCTACCAGGGTTACCGTACTTGCTATTATCGAACCTTCAACATAGGGCGGGCCACACCTTCTCAGAATGATGCCTATATCAAGGCACGTGAATGGCTTGATGCTGCTATCCAGGCCATAAGACCCGGGGTAACCACGGACGCTGTTGCCAAGCTTTGGCCAACAGCAGAATCCATTGGCTTTCCAAATGAACTTGCTGCCTTCGGTCTGCAATTTGGGCATGGTCTGGGTTTGGCTCTGCATGAACGACCGATCATAAGTCGTGCTGTGAGTCTTGATAATCCGATGGAGATTCAAACTGGCATGGTATTTGCCTTGGAGACCTATTGTCCGGCCGATGATGGGTATTCTGCGGCCAGAATCGAAGAGGAAGTCGTTGTGACGGATAAGGGTTGTGAGGTTATATCGCTTTTCCCGGCAGAGGAACTTCCCATTGCCAGTCGATATTGATCCATGATATTCGAGATCACCAGATGACCAAGTCAGTTCGAAAAAATACCGAACAATACCTGCATTTATACAAGCAGATGGTACGTATTCGTACCTTTGAGGAGAATGCCAACCAGTTGTACCTCAATGCCAAGATGCCGGGCCTGACCCATATGTATATCGGTCAGGAAGCTGTTGCCGTCGGTATTTGTGAAGCTTTAGACAGTACCGATAGAATTACTTCTACCCATCGTGGCCATGGTCATTGTCTTGCCAAGGGTGCTGAATTCAAGCAAATGTTTTGTGAACTGCTCGGCAAGGCTGAGGGTTACTGCCGGGGTAAAGGCGGATCAATGCACATTGCCGATCAGGACAATGGCAATCTGGGTGCCAATGCCATTGTCGGTGGCTCTATGGGCATAGCAACCGGTGCGGCCCTTTCGGCTAAATTGCTTGGTACCAAGGCTGTGGCGGTCTGCTTTTTTGGTGATGGGGCAACAGCCCAGGGCCTATGGTATGAAGTTATGAATATGGCTGCCCTTTGGCAATTACCCGTCATCTATGCCTGTGAGAACAATGGCTACTCCGAATATACCCCAACCAGCGAAATTGCAGCAGGCTCCCTGAAGGCAAGGGCCGAAGCCTTTGGTATTGAATCACACAAGGTTGACGGGCAGGATGTTCTGGCGGTTCATGCGCTCACCCAGGGTTTAGTGAACCGGTTGCGTAATGGCGAGGGACCCTTTTTCATTGAATTGGAGACCTACCGATATCATGGTCATCATGTCGGGGACATCAACCGCAGCTATTATCGCACCAAGGATGAAGAGACGGCCTGGCAGAAGGATCGCGATCCGATTACCAATTTTGGCAGATGGCTTGAAGAACAGGACATCGCGAGCTCTGAGGAACTGTCCGAAATTATAAGCGGCATTCATGCCGAAGCCGAGGAAGCAGTTCGATACGCAATTGATGCACCCTATCCGAATCATGATGAGGTTGATACCCATGTCTTTGCTGGCGTGAAGCATGCCCTGCCGTATATCAGTGGGGACAGTAATGGATCGTGAAATCACCCATTCACAGGCCGTGAATGAAGCCATTGCCGAGGAAATGCGCCGTGATTCAACAGTCATTCTGCTGGGTGAGGATGTAGCTGAAGCCGGTACCCCCTTTAAGGTCTTGTCCGGTCTAGTCGAGGAATTTGGAACTGAAAGGGTTATTGATACGCCGATAGCCGAACCTGGATTCATGGGAATTGCGGTTGGAGCAGCCATGACGGGCATGCGGCCAATCGTAGACATCATGTTTGGCGATTTTCTGTTTCTCATCATGGATCAATTGTGCAATCAGGCGGCCAAGACACACTACATGTCCGGTGGCAAACTGAATGTTCCACTGGTTGTCAGAACCAATCTTGGTGCAACGCGTCGTTCGGCAGCCCAGCATAGTCAATCGCTGCATGCCCTCGTAGCTCACATTCCGGGTTTGAAGGTTGCGCTACCAGCGACACCCTATGAAGCCAAGGGGCTGCTGAAGACAGCAATAAGGGATGACAATCCGGTCGTCATTTTTGAAGACAAACTGAGCTATCAAATGAAGGGTAATGTCCCTGAAGAGGAATACCTTATTGAGTTTGGCCAGGCCAATCTGCTTCGTGAAGGTAATGATGTGACCTTGATTGGTACTTCTTCCATGGTTCAGACATGTGTAGCGGCTTCCGATTTGCTGGCTGAAAAAGGCATTTCTGCCGAAGTTCTGGATCCACGAACTATAGTACCATTGGATGAAAGGGCAATCCTTGAGAGTGTCAGGAAAACCTCGCGAGCAGTGGTTGTTGACGAGGGTCATCAAAATTATGGAATTACAGCCGAGATCGCTGCTCGAATTTCCGAGAAGGCCTTTTATCATTTGGATGCACCGGTCATTCGACTTGGCGCCATGGATGTACCCGTTCCTTTCTCACCCGCACTGGAAGACTTGACAGTTCCAACCCCGGAACTTGTTGCCGAAAAGGCACTTTCCATCTGTCGTGGAGAATTGGTACATGATGCATGACATCATCATGCCTGCCTTGGGTATGACCCAGGATTCAGGACGCATTATCTCCTGGAAAAAACGGGTTGGTGATGACATTGCTATAGGTGATATCCTCATGGAAGTGGAAACCGACAAAACTACCATGGAGGTGGAAGCCCAGCATTCCGGCTTTCTTGCCAAGATATTCTCTGATGAGGGAACCGACGTTCCGGTTGGAGAGGTCATTGCGATAATTTCAGATGCTGAAACAGATGGTGAAATTCCCG
>JAPPDN010000195.1 GCA_028824575.1 Candidatus Poribacteria bacterium
CTGGAATTTGTCTCTCCACAGATGATGATACGATCACCCGTTTCATTTTGGGGGTCACCACACCCTACAGAGCACATCTACAAAATCAATTACGCATTGCGCCGACAGCCAACAGTTCGGTAGCACGCCTGTTGGGAACGCTTTTCCGTTCGCACCGGTGATAGGAGTTAGCCATCAGCAACCAGCAGTCGGCAAAGAAGTTCTCGTCTAACAAAACCCTTTTGCAACTGATAGCCATTTAAAAACCCATCATTGCTCGAACAAACGTTGTATTACTCGTTTTCCGTTGAAATAGATTTGTAGTTCTCCGGTGACCCGAAAGAATGATGATATAGAAGCCGAGCCAACTGCCCCTGCTGATGATTTGCGTCTCAAAAATACGGGTTCGCAAGTCAGAGCGGTATAGGTTTGGAACGCGAGTGTCCGCTGGAAAAGTTTGTAGGTAGTTCCTGAAATTTTTATCCCGATTCGTAAACTTCCGATACTGGAATCCACTGATGATACTTAACCGCTGTGTAAACTGATAATCGAGACGGACCCCGAGAATATCTTCTCGACTTCGACGGTTGAATCGCAAGTACTCAAGCAGTTGATCGTCGGTTGGAAGGAACAGGTCTGGGTTGAGTATTTTTGGAATTTCTTCGGCAGTTCGGTCAAAAGCGCGGTCCCAGACGTACTTAACCATAGGTGTTAGCGTTAAATCTTCAGCGATTTTGTTGACATAAGGGAGTTTTGCAAGCGGAATCTCGTATCTCGCCTTCAAAATAGTGAGTTGATTACGGATGTTCCGTTCGGGGTAACGGCGTTTTTTCCAATTCGTAGCGTTATAGATTAAACCGGTGTCAGTCGGGTCAAGTGCGTTAATTCCGTGATCGGGATAGAAGGGATAGATACGTCCAGAATTGTCAGAGCGGACCTGTTCAATTGGCACCATAAAGTCAACGCGTTCATCAGGGTTCTCGGATGTCACGCGATCGCGTGCGTCCGAAAAGTTTTCTGATGCTGGATCGTACTCAACATCCTTGAAAAGTGCCTTTTCTGCCTCTTGTTCAAACTGTTTTTGCATGAGAACGAACAATTTGGCTTCAAGGGTCAAGTTTGATACTGCGGTATAGATGCATTGGAGCGTTGTTGTATTCACCCGAGCGTTGTAAAAATCAAGTTCGTCATTAATATGGATTGGCTCCAATTCTCCAACAGGCAAGACAATTGTGTAATCTGGAATATCATCCTGCGCGCGTACGAATCGATTTTGGAAATCAAAGCTGCCAAAATCGGGGATGTCGCGTTTATACGTGACATGTATGTACTTGGCGTTATTTTTACGCCGACTTGAAATTTCGCTTTCGTTTAACCAACCCATTTGGACAGTCAGGTTATCAAGCAGATTATATTTCGCTTTAAGGTGATACCCCTGACGATCTATCCCGTATTCGTATTCCGGTTCAAAATCATCCTCAATGGTATCAATGGTGCCGTTATTGTTCAGGTCAATAGGGTTGGTAAACACAGGCGGGTCAGCATCAAAGATGAGAAAATCTTCTTGATAGTCTAATACCCCGTTCTGATCTCGGTCATCAGCGTGTGGAATTACGCTATTGAAATTAATGCTATCGGGCAAGTCATTATCATCATCGTCATCCTCAACCAGCGTATAATTGATTGCGTCCCACGGAATTTGTTCTTCTGGGATACGGTCTTCCAGAGGTCTATTAGGTTGACCGCGTTCAAGTGTGTAAATTTGACCGCGGTTCGGATGTGCCCCGAAATTCAGGTAGTTGGTTGTGTAGCCTGGATCAATATGATACAAGACCGCCTCTAAGTGGAGTTTGCCAAAGCGAGACTTAAGTTGGACGAACCATGCCGTTTCTCTACCGAGTTTTCCGTCGCCATTTTCATCTGTTCCGTCCCCGCCTAAAAAAGCTTCAAAACGTTCGCCTTCAGTTTCCGAGTAAGTAGGGATACCATTTGCATCTACTGGGAGACCGCTGAGAAAATCAATAGAGACCCCTGTTTCTTCCTCACCATCTGGCCCTTGAATAGTCGTTTGGGTTCGACTGAACCCTATCTTATCTTTCGGAATAGTCGGGTACTGCTTGTATTTACCATTAATAGAGTAATGTGCCCTGACGAAAACATTGCTGACAGTCCCTTCAAGGTCAAGTCCATAGAGCGTTGCTGCGCGCGCGGCACCATAGCGGTATCGGACTTTCCGAGGTCTCCCTTCCCCTTTCCATTGCGTCGGATTATTTGCAAGTTTTTTCCTGTTTTTGATATAATCCGACGATTGCCCGTAATTCCCCGGTGCCTGAATTATGTCGCGATACGGCATCTGAATGCGACCATCCGTGGTTTTAATCCATTCTTGAAGGTCAGGACTTTCTTCCGCTCTATTTGCTTCACTAAAGCCGATAACTGCTATATTATAATCGCCTGCAACAACCATGTCAAAGACAACGGATTTGACCGTTCGCGGGTCAATGTTAATCTTATCATCAGTCAGGTTAAGATCGTATTTCATTTTATTGAAACCGTTGACAATTTTCCATTGTCCATCAACGGAATCGCGTATTTCAGAAGGCCCTCTGGCGTGATCAACCGGAACGAGTTCGTCAGCGAAAACATCGAATCGGTGCGTCATTTCAGGTAGAAGGGCGGGTTCAACGCCTTCCACTATAGCTGCAAAGGGTAATTTTTCAAACCCTTGTGTAACAATTGTAATCTTCATGCTTTTGAAAGCTGCGCCGACACCGGCTTGGATATTATCACTATGTCGGTCCGGATCATAAGAACGAAAATCTGTGAATGCACGCGTGTGATTGTCCTCAGGCGAGTCATCACGGAAAACAACGGATATTCTTTCAGGCGGTGTATTTGCGACAGTCCCCATTAGTGAACCTATCAAACGCTCTGGATGTTCTTTATGTAAATTTACATAGGTAAATCCGACGCGGAACATTTCGCCTAAAAGTCCTTGTCCACGAAAACCGATGAGGCGCGCGTTTTCTATGTTCCTGACACCGCTTGATTGGTTCAAACCGTTTCGGCGTCCAAGATCCCCTGCGAGTCTTTGCACTAAGGTATCATCTGTTAATTTAATAGGATTAGAAATCCGTGAGTGGATGAGGCTAAAGAGATGGTGCTCTTGGGCAAAAGAGATATCCCACCGAAGTCCATCAAATTCAGTTTTGTATAGAATATACCGGTTTGGAAACAGAGTCGCCGGTTTGAAACGCATGTGATCGCCAATAGCAAACTCCGTATGTCTACCGAGAAAAGTTTCCTCAACCAAGATGGTCCGGTCTAATTGCGTCGTGAAACGAAGGCTATCAAGTTGTCCGCCCCACCCAACCACTAATTTACCGTTCTGATCAAATTCTTTCTGATCAGTATACGTATTAAGTTCATTGCCTTCCACGATTTCTTTACCATAGAGATCGTAGAAGAATTGCGGTTCTTCCTCTAATTGAAATCTGTTTGAGAACTTAGCTTCGCTCTCAATGGCAGGCAAGAGCGGTTGGTAGGGTCCGAGACTGTCCGCGCCACAACCATAGAAGACAGATGTACTCAGGACGCAAGCCGCCACAAGCATAAAATTAATCGCTCGTTTTAAGGTGTTCATTAGTTGTATCCCTCCTTACGAACGAATCAACTGAAGGTGTTGAAGTTTTCGTCACCATCAAACCGTCTTATTTCTGAATAAGCATTTTACGGGTTGCCGAGAAATCGCCTGCGTGAATCGTGTAGAGATAGACACCACTACTCACAGACTCACCGATCTGATTACGTCCATCCCAATAGACGGCTTGCGCCTGTGAGGAATAATCGCCAGCAGGCAGCCTACCCGGCGATAAGCGGCGCACCAACTGACCCGTTGAACTGTAAATCTGAATCGTGACATCGCTTTCGTCTGTGAGACGGAACGGAATCCACGTCTCTGGATTGAACGGATTCGGAAAGTTTTGCAGGAGCTGATCCCGCTTCACCGCTCCCAATATAACAATCTGTTTACCACCCGGCTCAACAGCAACAGGTTCGGAAGGTAGCAGTACACTTCCATTCCAGATGTGTATTTGACCGCTAACTGCCTCCGAAAGCAGAATGGCCCCATCTCGACTGATGTCAAAATACACTGGAATAGATGGGTGCTCAAGCGGTGTGCCTGTCTGCCAGTCCCACACTTGGGAGTAACCGTCTCGCCTGGCAAACAGATAGCGACCATCTGGACTAAAGTGCACTGGGTGATATCCTCCATCCAAGGTTGTTAGAAGTTGAGGACCGTCTGATAAGAGTTTCCAGATGTGGAGTTCCGAGTCTCCAGATGCTGCTAACACCGTTGAACCATCTGTGTTAGAAGTAAAGGCAAGCGTTGGCATTGGGCTGTTAAGAAGTTCTGGCACCTGCCATGCATATTGAAAGACGAAAGTATCACCCTGACGTTTCCATAATTGAATCCAATCTTGATTGTCTTTGGTTCTGCCGGAAGCAGCGAAATATTCGTCATTTTTGCTGAAGACGATCTGGTAATAAATATGTATTGATGCAAGTTCATTTTTTGACTTAAGCTGTTGTAGTTTCTCCGGGTTTTTGGTGTCCAAAATGGAAAGACCTTTCCAGTAATTCATCGTCGCAATCCACCTTCCAGAGGCACTGAAGACAATTTCTTCAAGCCCTCCAATAGGCTGCAGCAATTGGGCTTCAATGTTACCGGTCTGAAGGTTGCGGACCTCAACCCAAGGGTCCCTGCCAACAGCGAGTCTCTGACCGTCTGGAGAGATTGCAAGCCCCTCCAACGTCATGCCTTCTGCAGAAACGATGCGTTTCAGCTGCTGGGACGCGACATCCCATATCTTAATAAAGTATCGCGAGGCGGAGCCTACGGTTTTTCCATCAGGGCTTAACTTCACCACATCGTAGAACCGATCCCTATGGAAATCAGCCCACACGTTCAGCGGTCGTTTTTTCTCTATATCCCATATTACAACAGCGTCCCAATAGTGCAGGAGCGCGATTTTCCCGTTCGGTGATAGTGTTAACTCTTTTAACGCGCGGAACTCACTGCTAAATGTATTGATTTGCTGCCCCGATTTGACATTCCAAACGCGGACATGATCATCCCATCCCTCCCAGGGTCCGGGACCAGACCGACTCAGTCCAGCGGTCTCAGTCGTAACATACAGGTGTTGACTATCTGGACTGAATGCCACATCTGAAATCCTTCCAACGCCGCTTTGCGCTTTCCAGCGTAACTGCCTCGATTCCACATCCCACACGTGAACCGAAGTTGGCCCCCTCTCGAATGATGCGATGTATCTGCCATCCGGACTGATGGCGACATCTTCAACCCAGTTACCGGTGTGTCCTTCAAAGTGTCCTTCTAATTGGCGCGTCTCAATATTCCAGAGTTCAATGTCAGGTCGCATTGAGGCGACGATAAGATAGCGGCCATCGGGACTAAAAGTCGCAGTGCGATCACGGAGACCGGATGTACACGAGCTGCCGTTGTCATAGTAATAACACGATTTCAATGGACGCCGCGCGCCTATCATTCTTCCAAGGAATTCACCAGTCTGCCAATTCCACAGATGAACCCCATCATCAGAAGGGATTGCAAACAGTGGCTCCGTTGGACTAAACGCCGCGACATCATAGATGCGGAATCCGACTCTCCATTCACTGATTTGCTCGCGGGCCTTAACATTCCAGATACCTACAGCAGCACTTTTTCCATCATGAGCATGTGTAAAAATCGCTAAATGTGAGGCATCTGGACTCAACACGACATCGCTGAAATACCTGCGTTCGGCGAATTCATCTATAACCGCGCCGGTATTCGTATCAATAATTTGGATATGTGCTGGGGTAACACGTACAACAGCTTCATTGGAAAGAAAGGCGTGCTGTTCTGGAAAGGGTTGCCCAACTGTGCCAATCGGTTCAATCGCAAACGCAAGAGAAGAAAAATAGACAAGGCTCATTAGGACAATAGCAGTTTGAAAACTTCGTCTTATAAGAGTACTGTGCGTTTTCATGAGAAACCTCCGAATATTTCAGTAGTCTGGATAAAACAATCACAGGACTTACGCGAATTCAGCACGCGATGGTAGATTTTTTAGTTTTTAACCCCCTAAATCCCCCTTATCAGGGGGACTTTAAGAGGTAGTGCATAAGTCCTAAGTCAATCTCGCTTGTGAGTGGTCTGCTTCAGGCGAGCCCATGTTGTTACTGTCTTTCCGTGCGGCTGTACAGAGACAGGTGGGATAACCGGAAGTTCGGCACGGTAAATGCCGTTATCTCTCGTACCCACGTATAGTCCGTCTCCGTACGAAAGGAGCGCGTCAATAGATAATCCCTGAAGTCCCATGGCAGACCATGTCTCTGATTGGGCATCAAAGACATAAACACCGTGAGTGGCCAATCCGGCAAATAAGTACCCACCGCGGACAGCGAAGCTATAGACGTACGGGCGGTCATTTGAATCCTCAGTGTTATCAATTGGCAATCCGTCCATCGGATATTCCCACGTTTGCAGTGTTTCGCTCCAACGTCCGACACCTTTTTGACCTGCGACATACAGCTGACCTTGAAGCACTGCCCAATCATTCGTGCGGTCACATTGGGAGCGTGGAAGATTTTGCCATGTCTGTCCATCGTCGGGAGATCGTGCCATTGAATTGGTTGAGAGGGCAGTCCATAGATAACCGTCAAACGCTGTTATTGCGTAGATGCCATTTCCCCAATACCACTCCTCTGAAACGTCGTGCCACGTCTCTCCACGATCCGTTGAGATGTAGGTGCCCCAGTGGTACATCACATTGATGATAGTATCGTCGATGATAAGGATGTGTCGGACTGTGCCGTAAAAGTGTTCTCCATCTAAATCTTGAAAGCGTAGCCCCTCATTTAAGGGTTTCCATGTTTCTCCGGCATCATCTGATCGGAATATTCCGTGTCGCCACGTTCCCACATAAACGGTATTTCCATCGATTGTAAGTGTGGTAATGACCTCATCTTCATTCCCGAATGTAGTGGGCGACCATGTGTTCCCGTCGTTTTTGGAGAAAAGTAAGCCCACTGATGTACCAGCGTAGAGTCGATGGTCTGCCCCTTCGAGTACCGATACATAGTGCATGGGTGTACCGTTATCAAGTCGGATCCACTCCAATTCTAAATCGAGTTCCTGTGCCCACGCCGTTCCCGCCACGATAACCAAGAAAACTATTCGTGTACAAAGCCGAGTCCACATTGTTTTACTCCTTTTTGTGCTGTCTGTGAGAATCATAAAATCCTGCTATCTGGAAGCAACGGTGTAAAACTGAATTGTCTCAATGCGACTATTAACTGTTCTTGAGAGCTTTATGATTTTAACGGCATCTGTCTCCGCAGTGAGTGGAATTTCAAATGGAAGCCGCCCACCGGGTACTTTCTTAACGAGTTCCCATTGTCTGCTCTCATCGCGAACGTGAATTTCAATGTTTTGCAATTACCCAGAGCCGAGCAGCACAATTTTCCGAATATCCGCACTTTCTGGAAGCCAATAAATTTCCCCGTGGAAAGTCACCTTCCCGTCCACTGGGCGGTTGATCAAGATGTACTCCTGATCTGTCAAAAGCGTGGCACAACCGATATATGATAAACAAGCGAGCATGAAGAGTAGGTCTTTCCATCTTTTCATGATTTTTTCTCCTTGCACACGGTGTTTCGGATTGATAGGTGGAGCGATGCGGTAAGTGAGATATTAGGAAAGCCGATCGCATCGCTCCGTGTTTCTCCAAGGAGAAAGACTCTCCCATGGTTTACTCAGCGTTATTTAATATGTTAGCAATTTTCATGCCAATGCCAAATATGTTAAATATGCCCCTAATGTTGGTGTTCCAACTGCTAATGCACGTCACATTTGGGCGAGTACGCCGCAAAATTGCACAAAAAGGGGCGAAACGGCGTAAAAGATGCCCGAAGAAGTGCAGTCTTCATAGTCCAAATCATTGAAGTCGAACTTCCCGTATGGGGCAATGGATTATTTTTAATCTCCTTTATCAGCAACGGTGTAAAACTGAATCGTCTCAATGCGACCAGCTCCAGTCATTGAGTATTTTATAATTTTGATAGCGTCTGTCTCCGCACTCAGTGGGATTTCAAACGGGAATTCGATGCCGCCTGGCACTTTCTTAACCGGCTCCCATTGATTTCTCCTGTCACGCACGCGAATTTCAATGTTTCGGATTTTTCCAGAGCCAAGCAGCACAACTTTCCGAATATCGGCTCTCTCTGGGAGCGAATAAATTTCTCCATTGAAAGTTGCCTTTTCACGCACTGGACGATCAATTAAGACATATACCTGCTCCGTAAAAAGCGCAGCGCAGCCAATCTGTGATAAACAAGCGAGTATAAAGAGTAAGCACTTCCATCTCTTCATGATTCTTTCTCCTTTGCACACAGCCCAGACAGATAGATGGAGCGATGCATCAATTGAGATATGGGAAAGCCTTTTGCATCGCTCCGTATTCCCCAAGGAGGTAGGCTCTCCCAGGTTTACCGAGCGTTTTAATATACTGAGCAATTTTTATGCCAAAGGCGATTCAAGCACAAAACACCTTTGAAAGCGGGTTTTTACTGAATATCAGACAGCCATATTATTTTTAGTGTCCAATTTCTGAACAGTTTTGTTTAAAATCAGGGATGGTATTGCGGTGGGAAACCCAGTCTACATTTCGGATTTTATGGGGAAAAATATTTGGAGTGAATTATTGAAATTACTATAGGTGTCAATTTTAGAAAAAAAACGCCTCGGACCCCAGACCCGGTAGGTTCGGTTTGCAACCGAACCGGAAACTACGCGGAAACCTTGAAGACTTCAAAACCTCTTCAGGCCCGTAGGGGTTTATTTGCTGGGGTATTTCTTCAGTATGTCTATAGCAGCGTTTGGCGAAAAAAGATCTAAGCCCTGTAAGGGGTTTTGCTTGGGTGTTTCTTTAGCATGTTATATTTTTTGATAAAACGCTACAGAAAATCGCTAAATTGACACCTATGGTTCAATTTCTAAACGCACCTGTTCAAAATCTTGTTTTACAGACCTCTTGACACTTAATAATTTTTGGAATATACTTAACGCCGAAAGGTATAATGACACTACACAACTTACTGACAGAAGGTACTGAAAAAATGAATCCGAAAAAAATGATATATGAGACAGATATATGCTCCGACGTAGATGATGTGGGTGCGCTGGCTGTGCTACATGCCTTGGCAGACAACGGAGAAGTGGAGATCCTCGCGGTTTCCTTCAACGAGAGG
>JAPPDN010000409.1:0-685 GCA_028824575.1 Candidatus Poribacteria bacterium
GCACATGCTCTAAAGATCATAGAAAATTTCTAATAACGAAAACTGAATGGCTCTGAGTTTACGCCCAGAGGCATTCAGTTTTCCATTCTTTGAGCTGTTCTTTTTTCTTAGGTCCGGTAGGTGTGGTTTTGCGGTGTACTCATCTGCCCCTGC
The DNA here is from genome assembly GCA_028824575.1 of Candidatus Poribacteria bacterium. Taxonomy (GTDB): domain Bacteria; phylum Poribacteria; class WGA-4E; order WGA-4E; family WGA-3G; genus WGA-3G. The sequence goes on from JAPPDN010000409.1 coordinate 154, forward strand.
CCCCCTCATAAGGGGGATATGGGGGGTTGCGGGATAAGGGGGTGTTTTTGATAGGGGTGTTTTTGCTTGGGGTCTTTGATAGGGTGTTTCTGCGTATTTCTGCGTATTGCTGGGGTATTTCTGCGGATTTCTTGCGATCTGCATTCCTAACCGGGCCCCCACCCGTTACTCGGAAGGGGCACCGGATCCGAAAAAAAAGGCGAGAAACTCAATAATTTCTTAAAACTGAATGACTCTGTAAATAGTCCTAATTTCGGTTGCACGACATTCAATAATATGTTAACCTAATTGGCAATAAGATATCTGAGCAACCTCAAACCACGGTTCTCCTATAATCTCAATTTCCTGATTGAACGCTTTAGCGAAAGGGTCAATGTGTATCTCCAGAATAGATTTTTGCATAATAAACCTTGGAAACCTGCAAGCTTCGCCACAAAATTCATAGCCCTACTTATACTCCTACTTTTATGCGGGTGTGACTCACAACAAAAAAAGCAGACACAGCAACCTGCTGGACCGCCACACGTGTCCC
>JAPPDN010000409.1:695-9269 GCA_028824575.1 Candidatus Poribacteria bacterium
CGATGGAATCCGTTACACCACCTCCGCGCGCTGAAGATTGGCATACATTCATGCACGATTTAGGCTTTTCTGGGATGAGTCCTGATAAAAGCCTTGCACCGCCGCTGGAATTGCTGTGGAAATTCAAGACGGGCGGTCCTCTCTATGCCTCCCCAGTGATTGCAAATGGAATTCTATATATCGGCTCGACGGATGGCAAATTGTACGCGCTGGATGCGAAGCAGTGGGGTATTAAATGGGTGTTCGATGCGGGAGATGCTATCCGCTATTCTGCCGCGGTGCTCGGAGATCGGGTCTACTTCAGTGCCCGCAACAATAAAGTCTATGCATTGGACGCAAAAACAGGCGAAAAACTGTGGGAATTCAAATCGAAAAATTGGATGGATGCCCCACCGATTGTGACGGATAACAGGGTTTATGTTGGCGCGTTCCGGTCAACAATCTATGTGCTGAATGCCAGGACAGGTACGCTTGAATCAAGGCGTGATAAGACAATCCAGATCGGTGGTGTTGAATACGGATGTGCAAATGGCGTGTTTCGTCCGGTCTCCCCGGAACACAATGCGAAGTTATGGCGAGGTGAGACAGCAGGAAGTGAGAGCTATCCCGTAACAGCAAATGGTACCGTCTATATTGGCGCACGCGACGGGCAACTTCACGCCTTTGACATGGCATCAAAGACACAGACTTGGACGTATCAACTCGGCGGATTTGTGGAAGCTGCACCCGCTATCTCTGACGGTATCCTCTATGCTGCATCCGGCGATGGTAGCGTCTATGCGTTTACCAACGCAAGTGAGGTTACAAGGAATCGTGAGATGGACACGCGTCAGACGGGTGTTGTGGTGCATGACGCGGCACCGGTTTACGGAAATAAAGAAGGTATGTCTGTGTTGTTAAACCTCAACGACGGGGTGCGTTTGCCGATCGTGCAAACTTCGGAGGATTGGTATGAGGTCGAACTTCCAAACGGTGTCCGGGGCTGGATGGATAAGTTTGCTTTTGGAGAATTTGAAGAGACCGATGGTATCATGTTCAACACAACTTTTAGTCGTAAGCGGGGGCTACCAACTGCCCCGCCGCGTAGGATAGAATTGGTTGAAGGTGCGGAGTTTCCTCGCTGGAGCCCGGATGGAGAACTTATTGCATTTCTGAGAAGGAATGATGTCGGCAGTAGATATTGGCATGCGAACGAATTGTGGATTATGGATCGGAAAGGAGAACAGGTGCGAAAACTTCTGACTGGGCAATTCTATAATCCGCATGTCTCTTGGTCATTGGACAACAGACTCTTGGCATTTGAGGTTGACGAAGAGGGAGAACGCCGTATCTATACAATGGATTGGCAGTTCGGACGGATTAAACAGTTAGTTCGTGGCGAAGGTCCCGCTTGGGCACCGACCTCAAACCGTCTGGTCTTTAGAAGACGCGAAAAAGAGATGGATGTTATCTACCGTATCAATAGCGATGGCAGCGGTTTACGTGCGATTGCGCGGGTGCCGATTGAACGCCGACAACGCACCTACACCTATCTTCCCGCCCCATCTTGGGCACCTGATGGCACACGCGTCGCTTTTGGTGTGAACAACTCAAAATATGTGGGTATCCGTATCCAAGATATAGAAGGACAACGCTTGAAAGAGATTCAAACACAGCATCAACAGGTGCATCGGCTGAATTGGTCGGCAGATGGGACACTGTTGGCTTATGTTTTATCTGGCAGCAATCGCCCCGGTCAGCGAATTGATAAGCAGTTGCACATATCAGGGACGGCACCGGCATTGACGCAGAGTCAGATATTGAAACACACGTCGCCTGCTTGGTCACCGACAGGAAAACAGTTAGCATATTTGGAACGTGAGGATTGCGAAGGCATCCGCTGGAAAGTCTGGGTTTATGACCTTGAGAGCGGTAAGAAGTCTCCTATCGCCAGAACCGCGATGAAACTAACATCCGTCGTATGGACACCCGATGGCGAGCATCTCTGCTTATGGCAAACGTCAGACTATTTGCGCGATAATGCGTATAAACCGGCACTGACAAGGGGTTGGGTTGCACCTATTATAATAAAATAAAAAAATATGTTTACACTTCGCAACTTCGTAGGAGCTGGGGTACCTAGCCCCGGTAGATGCGGTTTTGCGGTGTACTCACCCAAATTTGGTTTCCCACACGCGGCAAAATTTTGCTTCGCAGTGAGAATAGAAACGGCTGATAGCGTAGCCTGTTAGTCTGGGCATATATAGGCCGCAAACTAACAGGCGGTGCTACAAAAGAGAAAGCTAAAGCAGAAATGCTTGGGTGTTAAGGAAGTCCCTGCATCGATTTAGAATAGATCACTTAATGATTAACATTCTTCGCGTTGCCGTAAAACTTCCGGCAGTAAACCGATAGAAATATACGCCTGTCGCGACTTTCTCACCGGATTGATTTCTACCATCCCAATGGATTGAACGGCTTTTGGAACGGTAGCTACCCGCAGATTGATGCCCTAACGCAAACTGCCGAACCATTTCACCTTTTACATTGTAGATCGTCAACGTAACCTGAGCCGATTTGGACAACTGATACGGTATCCACGTCTCAGGGTTAAACGGGTTCGGATAGTTGGGCAATAGAACCGTTTTAGTAGGAGCGCGTTGGCTGGCGGGTGCCTCTTGTGGATAAGTGGCAGTGATCGTGACTTTGATGGTATTTGTCAAGGTGTCATCAGTGGCTGTAATTGTGACGACAAACTGCAATGGGACCTGCCACAATGGGATGGTCGGAGGGGTAAGCTTAGCAGCTACCTTTATCTGTCCGGTACTGCTATCGATACTAAATTTATCTGAATCGGTGTCACCGAGGCTATAAGTGATTGTCCCGCCTTCAGGATCCGTCGCGGAGACCGGACTACCGACATTCGTGTTTATCGGCGAGCTTGCAAAAACTTGGCGTGTCGTGCTGCTCTCCTCCGCGAACACAGGGGCTTCGTTTACGTCCGTGACCTTAATTGTGACAGCAATAGACGCCTCGCCACCCCAGCTATCATAGACTGTAACCGTAACGGTATAGGTGGACTTTTTCTCATAGTCAAGCGCAGCATTCGTCTGCAACTGTCCGGTATTTCTGTCAATACTAAACGAACCCGCATCCGTGCCACTGAGGCTATAATCAAGTGTATCGCCATCGGCATCAGTTGCAGCGACAGCACTGCCGATATTGGTACTACTTGCTGTATTTTCAGCGACCGAACGTGTGGTGCTGCTTCCGTCTGTGAACACGGGGGCTACGTTTATGAATTCCTCGAATACCTTAGTAACATCAACTCTGACCACAATGTGTGCGTTGTTCCCATTTCCATCAGTGGCTGCAACCGCGACCATATAGGTGGACTTTTTCCGATAGTTAAGCGGTGCCTTTGTCTGCAACTGCCCAGTGTTTGCGTCAACCGTAAAGTAAGCCGTATCAGGACCGTGCCCAAACCTGTATGTGATCGTATCGGTATCAGTCGCTACGACAGGCGCGCCGATATTGGTGCCACTTGCCGCATTTTCAGGTATAGATCGTGTGGTATTGTCTCCCTCTTTGAAAGCGAAGCCTGTAGTTCCGCCAGGGCTCTCAGGATCGCCAGGTTCGTCTACGTTTTGGATATAAACTGTGACGGTAATAGACGATCTTTTGGAACTATCAGAGGCAGTCGCAAAAAAGATATAGGTCCTCTGCGTCTCATAGTCAAACACTTTCCCTTTCCTGATTTGTAGTTGTCCAGTCGTGGGCTCAATCGTAAAGGCACTCGAATCCACTCCGCCCAGTCTGTACGTGATTGAATCGCCATCGGGATCAGTTGCTATGATAGGCGCGCCGATATTGCTACCACTTGCCGTGTTTTCAGCAATAGACCGTGCCGTGAGGTTCCCTTCTGTGAACACGGGGGCACTATTTCCGACAGGTTCGCCCGGTTCGATTACGTTTAGAACGTTAATTCTGACGTCAACGAATCCGAAGCCATCGTTTCCATCAGAGGCAAAAATCTTGAACAGATAGGCGGCTACTGACTCATAGTCAAGCGGTGCCTTTGTCTTCAACTGTCCAGTGTTTGCGTCAACCGTAAAGTAAGCCGTATCAGGATTGTGACTAAGTCTGTACGTGATTGAATCGCCATCGGGATCAGTCGCTACGATAGGCGCGCCGATATTGGTGCCACTTGCCGTGTTTTCAGCAATAGACCGTATGGCGCAGAAACCTTCTTGGAACGCGGGACTTATATTTACGACAGATTCGCCAGGTTCGTCTACGTTTAGGATATAAACTGTGACGGTAATAGACGATCTTTCGGAACCATCAAAGGCAGTCGCAAAAAAGATATAGGTCGTCATCTGCGTCTCATAGTCAAACACTTTCCCTTTCTTGATTTGTAGTTGTCCAGTCGTGGGCTCAATCGTAAAGGCACTCGAATCCACTCCGCCCAGTCTGTACGTGATTGAATCGCCATCGGGATCAGTTGCTATGATAGGCGCGCCGATATTGCTACCACTTGCCGTGTTTTCAGCAATAGACCGTGTGGTCCTGTTGCCCTGGGCAAACATAGGGGCTTCGTTTATGTTAGTAACATTTACTGTGCCAGTAATGGATGCGGTGCCACCTTTGCCATCGGCGGCAGTCACTGTGACCGTATAGGTGGACTTTGTCTCATAGTTAAGCGCAGCACTCGTCTGTAGTTGTCCAGTCGTGCTGTCAATCGTAAAGGCACTTGCATCCACTCCGCCCAGGCTATATGTGAGCGTATCGCCATCGGGATCAGTTGCTATGATAGGCGCGCCGATATTGCTACCACTTGCCGTGTTTTCAGCAATGGCACGTGTGGTGCTGTTTTCCTCTGTGAACACGGGGGTGTCGTTTACGTTAGTGACATTCACTATGACGGTAATAGATGCGGTGCCGCCGTTCCCATCGGCGGCAGTCACTGTAACCGTATAGGTGGCTTTTGTCTCATAATCGAGCGCGGTCTTTGTCTTCAACTGCCCAGAGTTTCGACCGATTCTAAAAGCCGCGGCATCCGTGCCGCTGAGGCTGTATGTCAATGTATCACTATCGACATCAGTCGCTACGATAGGTGTGCCAATTTTAACACGACTCTCCGTATTCTCAGCAATAGACCGTGTGATGCTGCTCCCCTCTGTGAAACTGGGTGCCTCATTGACGTTTGAGACACTAATCGTGACGGGAATGCTATCACTGCCGCCATTGCTATCGGAAACAGAGACCGTCACCGAGTAGGACTTCTTCGTTTCATAGTCTAAGGCAACATTGGTTTGGAGTTGTCCAGTTGTGCTGAGGATGCGAAACGCTGCCGCATCCGTGCCATCGAGTGTATAGGTGAGTGTGGTATTCGCATCTACATCCATTGCCGCCACGGCAGTGCCGATGTTTTCACCGGACACCGTGTTCTCCGCAACTGTGCGCGTGGTGCTATCGCCGTCAGTAAAACTGGGTGCTTCGTTGACGTTTGAGACACTAATCGTGACGGGAATGCTATCACTGCCGCCATTGCTATCGGAAACAGAGACCGTCACCGAGTAGGACTTCTTCGTTTCATAGTCTAAGGCAACATTGGTTTGGAGTTGTCCAGTTGTGCTGAGGATGCGAAACGCTGCCGCATCCGTGCCATCGAGTGTATAGGTGAGTGTGGTATTCGCATCTACATCCATTGCCGCCACGGCAGTGCCGATGTTTTCACCGGACACCGTGTTCTCCGCAACTGTGCGCGTGGTGCTATCGCCGTCAGTAAAACTGGGTGCTTCGTTGACGTTTGAGACACTAATCGTGACGGGAATGCTATCACTGCCGCCATTGCTATCGGAAACAGAGACCGTCACCGAGTAGGAGTCGTCTGCTTCATAGTCCAAGGCTGCGTTTGTTTGAAGTTGCCCAGTTGTGCGGACGATGCGAAACGCTGCCGCATCGGTGCCACTGAGTGTATAGGTGAGTGTATCGTTATCTGCATCGGTGGCAGCGATAGGCGTGCCGATGTTTGTGCCGGAGGCGGTATTCTCTGCTATAGTGCGCGTGGTGCTATCGCCGTCGGTGAAGACAGGGGCGTTGTTCGCAGGTGCTTCGTCAACATCCGTGACGTTGATAGTGCCAAGAATTACCCTACCCTCTTTGCCATCGTTGGCATGAATGGAAAATGAGTAGGCACTCTTCGTTTCATAGTCCAAGGGGGCTTTGGTTCGGAGTTGCCCGGTCTGCGTGTCGATACTAAAAAACGGGCTCCCCTCCAGCCCACCCAGACTATAAGTAAGCACATCACCATCGGCATCCGTTGCAGTGATAGGTGCGCCGATATTTGTGCCGGCTGCAGTGTTCTCCGCAACACTGCGTATCGCGCCGGCACCCTCTGCGAACACAGGTGCATTATTCTCGGCGACATCCGTGACAGTAATCGTAACAGTGATGCTATCGCTACCGTTATTGTCATCGGAAACCGTAATCGTCACTGAATAAGATGTCTTCGTTTCATAGTCCAAGGCTTCGCGGGTTTGGAGTTGCCCGGTAGTGCTGACGACACTGAACGCGGACGCATCCGTGCCACCAAGCGTATAGGTAAGTGTATCGTTATCTGCATCCGTTGCGGCGACTGCCCTGCCAATATTCTGTCCCGATGCCGTGTTCTCTGCGATGGCGCGCGTGGTGCTATCGCCATCTGTGAACACGGGTGCGCGGTTCTCGTTGACATCTGTTACATTGATCGTGACAAGGATTGCATCTGTGAGCCCGCTGCTATCCGTAACGCGGACGGCGAGACTGTTGTAAGCGTTCTTCGTTTCATAGTCGAGGGCGGCTCTGGTTTGCACCTGCCCTGTATTCGGGTCAATCTGAAACGCGTCCCTATCGCCCCGACGCAGCGAATAGGTCAATGTATCGCCGCTATCTGGGTCTGTGGCAGTGAAGGCGGCCCCGATGTTTATGCCTGCAGCGGTGTTCTCTGCGACAGTGCGCGTCGCGCGGGCACCCTCGGAGATCACAGGTGCCTCGTTTACGTTGATGACATTAATTGTAACATCAATGGTGTCGCTGCCATCGTTGCTATCAGAGACAGAGACGGTCACCGAATAAGATGACTTCGTTTCAAAGTCAAGTGCAGTGTTTGTTTGGAGTTGCCCGGTAGCACTAACAATGCTAAATGCTGCAGCATCTGGGTTTCCGCTGAGGGTATAGGTGAGTGTATTGTTATCTGCATCTGTGGCAGAGACAGGTGTGCCGATGTTTGTGCCAGTTGCGCTGTTCTCTGCAACACTGCGCTTCGCGCTGTTACCCTCTGTGAACACAGGGGCGTTGTTACCATAAGCCAAGTTTTGTCCGAAAAAAGTTATTAAAATCGTCAGGAAAATGACTGCCTTTATGCTTGTTCTCATAAATTGTTCCACCTTTTACCCAAAGAGTCGTTTAAGCAATATTATAGTAAAGTTTAGAATTAATAGGACACACTGTGCCAGTTCGGTTAGGAATGCAGATCGCATAGGACGCAACTTCATAGTTCACGCTACCATACGAATGTCCAAGTAATTACGGCATCTACTATAAGTATGAGCAAAAACCGTGCCAATAGAGTAAAACGGGGCTTATCATTACTGTTGATTTTCTCTAAGAGTATTGTATACCAAGGCAGCACCAGAGGGTGAAGGGCAGGTGCACCCAGTGGTGTGATGTGATCGTTTAGACGCTTCTTTTGATCTCGGTTGTCTCAAAATACAACAGACAGGGTGGGGGGTAACAGAGGAAACCTTGATAAAACGGGGGATAACGAGATTGTGTTGCAATAAGCAACAGTGTAGCATATCGCAACGGTGTTTTTACCGGAGCAGGCGATATTTCTTCAATTTTCGATGCAAGGTGGATCTATCAATACCCAACGCCCGGGCCGCCTGGGAGATATTATTGTCTGACACTTCAAGGGCGTGGAGAATGGTGTTTTGTTCAACTTCGTCAAGCGGGCGGATAACGCGGGCATCCGCCCATCCCTCTGTGGAGGCTTGTGAAATCCCTTGTAACAGTTGTAACGGAAGGCTACGCCGTTGCAGCAGATCTGTCGTCTCAACCAAAATGGCACTTTCAATGGCGTTTTCCAGTTCACGAACATTACCGGGAAAGTCATGTTGCATCAAAACTTGTAAGGCATCCGTGGCAATGGCACGAATAGGTTTTTCGGCGGTTGTGGCATATTTTTTTACGAAGTGATTTGCCAAAATAGCGATATCTTCGGGCCGTTCTCTTAAGGGCGGAATCTCGATTCGGAACGCCGCAATCCGATAGTACAAGTCCATGCGGAAGTTGCCCGTTTCTATGGCATCCGTTAAGTCCTGATTTGTGGCTGTCAGCACACGGATGTCTGTAGAGATGGTACTTGTACCACCAACTCGCTGAAATTCGTGATCTTGAAGTACACGCAGCAACTTCGCCTGTAGTGCTGGTAGCATATCTCCAATCTCATCGAGAAAAAGTGTGCCCTTGTTGGCTTGTTCAAACTTCCCGATTCGCCGTGCGGTTGCTCCCGTGAAAGCCCCGCGTTCATGCCCAAACAACTCACTTTCA
>JAPPDN010000402.1 GCA_028824575.1 Candidatus Poribacteria bacterium
GCATCTAAAGATGGCACAAGAGATAAAACAGAATTATTTGATACTTTAGGCACAGAATTTTTCCAACTGCTCGGTGGCGTTTCTATTGCGCGTTCCCGAAGGCATATCATAAAATACTATGCCAAAAAAATAGAAAAAATTGGTGAATTCCCGACGCAATTGGACCCAGTCAATTGCCACCCACCTACAGACCTATCAGGTGAACTTTCATATAAAGCGTTGGCGGACCAAATTGGTGAGTTTGAGTTATCCATCTATAGACCTTCCAGTTACATTATTGATGAAACAGCAAAACAGCGATTGGCAGATGAGAAAAAGAAATTCCGTTTCAATCAGGCAGACCGTGAGAAATTCCTCATCGGCATGATGCAAACCAACTTCCTCAAACGATTGGAAAGTTCTGCTGACTCCCTCTCCAAAACGCTCAAACGCACTATCAACAAACACGATGAAATGCTTGACAAGATTGAACGCTTTCAGAAAAACAGCAATATATCGGACACAGCAGCAGATATCCTTCCCGATAACGATGAAGACGATGAGGAATTTTTAATTAATCGCGCAAGAAATCCCTATCACCTAAAAGAATTGGACTGCACCCGCTGGAAACAGGACATCATCCAAGATAAACAGACCCTAACCGCTGCGTTGGAAAAAGTGAAATCTATCACGCCGGAAAGAGATGGAAAACTGAAAGAGATTAAAAAGCATATTCGAGACAAGGTGCTAAACCCTACAGCAGATAAGAACGGAAACCCTAATCGCAAGTTGCTCATCTTTACCACCTTCAAGGATACGGCAGAATATCTCTATGATAACTTGTCTGAACTCACTTCGGAATTAGATCTGAATATGGCACTGGTTTCTGGAGATATGACGCGAACGACATCCGGAGAAAATAAATTCAACGCTATCCTCACAAACTTCGCACCGTGGGGACGGGTCCGTGCTGATAAAACAGACGACAACATTGACCTGCTCATTGCTACCGACTGTGTTTCTGAAGGGCAAAATCTTCAGGATTGCGATACCGTTCTTAATTACGACATACATTGGAATCCCGTGCGTATCATTCAACGGTTCGGACGGATTGACAGAATCGGGAGCAATAACATCACCGTCAAGATGATTAACTATTGGCCCACCGACGATATGGAGGTCTATCTCCGTTTACGCAATCGCGTTGAATCCCGCATGGCACTCGCTGATGCTACCGCAAGCGGTGATGACGACCCGTTGAATGAATCGGCCTATGAACAGGCACAGATGGAACTCAATTTTCGGGATAAGCAGTTGGAACAACTTCGTGAAGAGGTGCTTGATTTAGATGACCTCTCTGACAATGTGGTAATGAGCGACTTTACGTTAGATTATTTCTTCGCACAACTACTGAAGTATCTCGAAAGAAATAGAGCAAAACTTGAGGCAACACCTAATGGTGCTTATGCCGTTACCAACAACGAAAACAATCCAATGGAAAACGGGGTCATCTTCTTTCTTCAACAAACAAACACAAGCACAGATAAACAGCAGAAAACCGCCAGTCCCATCTACCCTTACTATGCAGTTTATATCCGAAATAACGGGGATATTCGTTACGGGTGTATCAATGCGAAACAGGTGTTGGATCTCTTTGAGGCATCTGCTGTTGGCAAGGAAAACGCCATAGATGATTTGTGTCTGTGGTTTGACCAAGAGACGAAATACGGTGATAACATGACACATTACAACAAACTTTTGGATACCGTCATTTCGCATATCACACGGTCGCATCAAAAGACACAGAGCCAACTCTTAAAGAGTGGTAGTCCCCGCGATATAAAACTAACACCAACATCCAAAGCCCCTAAAGACACCGGCAATTTCAAATTGGTAACGTGGCTAATCATCACAACACCACAATAATGAGAGATAAACAGGTTCGTAGTAGGGCGATTCATCGCCCGTTAACCCACAGCACACAGCATGCTCCTATTACTTTGTAAGGGAAAGTACATGAACAAAGAAACAATCAAATCCGCCCTATCAGCAATCCCCACCGGTGATCTCTTAGAAAAATCGAAAGACCTCTTAGCAACGATAGGCTACCGCAGCGAACGCACACTTGAACTCTCCGGCACCGTCCACGACTTTCTTGAAGAATTCCCACCGCTCAACCCGAACACCAAGACCGAACAGGAATTCCGCAAACACGCCGAATCCGCACAAATTATATTCCAATTCACAAAAGACGAAATCGAAGACGATCCACAGCAGATGACATTGCTCGAACCCAATTCGTTCGACAAAGGAAACATAAAAAGCTTCCTATTCTGTGCGGTTGAACTAAAAGATAACACCTACTCACGCACCAAATACGCCGAATTCACACGAGAAATTAACAAACGTCTGTTCGCCCCCACTGTGATCCTATTTCGCGCAGGGAATCGTTTGACGGTTGCATTTGCTGACCGCCGTCCAGACAAAACTGACGAGGACCGCGATGTACTCGGACAAGTCACCCTCATCAAAGACATCCGTCTCAACAACCCGCATCGCGCACATCTGGACATCCTCTCCGAACTCTCGCTTGAAGAATGTGTCCAGTGGATAGATGAAAAACAAAAACCGAAAAACTTCGACGGACTGCTGGCGGCATGGCTCGCCAAACTCGACACCGAAGAACTCAACAAACAGTTCTATCGAAAACTTTTCGCGTGGTATGAATGGGCAATAGAGATAGCAACGTTCCCGACAGACGAAAACCGCACCTTACAATCCGAAGAGCATGTCATACGCCTCATCACGCGCCTACTCTTTATCTGGTTTATCAAGGAAAAGGGACTGATCGCGGAGGAGTTATTCAACAAAGCACAAATCCAAAACCTATTGAAAGAGGACGATTTTGATAGCGGCGATGCCTACTATCGCGCTGTGCTACAAAACCTCTTTTTTGCTACACTGAACACCGAAATAGACAAGCGAAAGTTCAGCACCGTCGGCTACACCACAAACCGGGATTTCTCACGCTATCGCTATAAAGATCAGATGCGCGACCCCGATAAACTGTTAGAGATGTTCGGCAAAACACCCTTCATCAACGGCGGGTTGTTCGATTGTCTGGATAGCTGGGAAGCAACAGGTCAAAAGAGTTACCGAATAGACTGTTTCTCTGATAATCAGTACCACAAGTTATCCATCCCCAACCGCCTCTTTTTTGACACGCAGCAAGGACTGATCCCCCTACTTGAACACTACAAATTCACCGTTGAAGAAAACACACCGATAGAGCAAGAAGTCGCACTCGATCCCGAACTGCTCGGCAGAGTGTTTGAAAACCTACTCGCCGCCTACAATCCCGAAACCGGGGCAACAGTACGAAAACAGACCGGTTCCTACTACACCCCACGCGCCATTGTTGACTATATGGTGGAAGAAGCACTGGTCGCCACGCTATCTCAAAAATGTGACCCAACCGACGGCGACACAAAGCTGTGGGATGAACGCTTACACTATCTCCTCGACTATGCCCAAGCCTTCGACGATGCCAACGAATGGTTTAATGATGTCGAAACAGACGCAATCGTCCGAGCGATTTCTGAACTCAAGATCCTGGATCCGGCAGTCGGTTCCGGTGCCTTCCCGATGGGAATGCTCCACAAACTAACACTCGCACTCCGCCGACTTGACCCAGATAACACCCGATGGGAAGCATTGCAGAAGCAACTTGCTGGAGAACGGGCAGCGGCAGCGTTTGATACCCAAGACCAACAGGAACGCGACGCAGAACTCACCGAAATCAGCGAGACTTTTGAACATTACCGTGATTCGGACTTCGGACGAAAGTTATATCTAATACAAAACAGCATCTTCGGCGTGGATATCCAACCGATTGCGTGTCAAATCGCCAAACTCCGTTTTTTCATCTCGCTTGCAATTGAGCAGGAACCCGACAGAGACGCGGAGAACTTCGGCATCAAACCGCTGCCGAATTTAGAGACGCGTTTTGTCGCTGCGGATACACTGATAGGCATAAATTTATCCGAAACAAGGGGATTGTTCCAAAATGACACCGTACAGCAATTGCTAAAAGAAATTGACGGAATCCGTGAAAAGTTTTTTCTCGCAAACAATCGAACACAAAAACGTAAACTTGAAGAGCACGAAGAAGATTGCCGCAAGCAATTGGAGAAAGAATTGGAGCAGCAGCGAACAGAATGGATAGAGAGCCGACAACGAGAAATAGATCAAAAAGCAAATCAACTTCCCACCGCTGAACTGCGTGAACAGTTGCGAGAAAAGGAACAGAAAACGTTTGAAAAGCGTCAGCAAGAATTTGATGCTGAGTTTGAAAATGCTCGCAAAATTGTTCGGTGGAAACCCTACGACCAGAATGCAAAGACAGATTGGTTTGAGCCGGAACGGATGTTTGGCATCAACGACGGGGTTGATGTGGTGATTGGAAATCCGCCCTATGTCCAATTGCAAAAGGAAGGTGGCAGACTTGGAAATCTTTATCAAGATGCTGGTTTTGAAACCTTTGTCCGCACAGGCGATATTTACTGTTTGTTCTATGAAAAAGCGAATCAACTTTTGAAAAACAACGGACATGCCTGTTTGATTACTTCCAATAAATGGATGCGCGCTGGTTACGGCAAAAAGTTAAGGGATTATTTTGTAACGCTTACCCAACCAATTCAACTGCTGGATATGGGACCAGATGTGTTTGATGCTACCGTTGACACCAACATCCTGCTTTTCCAAAATACTATTGTTGATGATCCTGTTGATTTTAGAGCAGTATCTATCGGAGCAGATTTTGACAGACAGACCAACAATATAGCCCAATATCTGATTGATAATGGTGCAACGATGGAGATGCCCCCTAAAGGTGAACCATGGGCGATACTCTCATCTGCTGAACTTGCCCTAAAACGCAAAATAGAGGATATCAGCAAACCTCTTAAAGATTGGGAGATAAAAATTAGTTTTGGAATTAAAACAGGTTGTAACGAGGCATTCATCGTAGACGAAGACACGCGAGAAGAACTTATAGAGCAAGACCCAAAGTCAGCAGAAATCATCAAACCACTTCTGCGAGGTCGAGATATTGAAAGATATCATGCTCCGTGGACTGGCTTATATTTACTAAGGACTTTTCCTGCGCTTAATTTGCGTATCAACGACTATCTTGCAGTTAAGAATTACCTTACAGAATTTGGTAAAGATCGATTGGAACAAGTTGGCAAAATACTGCCTGATGGCACTAAATCTCGTAAAAAGACAGGCAATAAATGGTTTGAGACACAAGATCAGATTGCCTATTACTCCGAATTTGAAAAAGAGAAAATTGTATGGAAACGGATCGGTTCAATATTGCGTTTCGCATATATTCAACAGTCGATGTTGTGTCTTGATAGTACTTGCGTTGCTACAGGTGAAAAGGTTAAGTTTCTTACTGCTGTATTAAACTCACGTGTATCTCATTATCAATTGTTTAGTCTCGCTCCCAAAACAGGCACAGGCGACTTGATTGTAAGCGTACAAGCATTAGAACCGCTTCTCGTCCCGCCTATTACAGAAGCCAACCAACACCTTGTTACAGAGATTGAAAACAAGGTTGATAAAATCCTTGACGCTAAACACACCGACCCCGAAGCGGAAATTGCTGACCTTGAAGATGAGATTGATAAACTGGTGTATGAATTGTATAATTTAACGGAAGATGAGATTGCGATTGTGGAGGAGAGTGTCTGAATCGCGGGTTTCCGCGGATTACGCAAATGACGCGGATTTTTTTTGAGTGTGTTCCAGTCTTATGTCTTATTTTGACAGCTAAACATTTAACAGAACAAGGAATAGAGAGAAATGGAAAGAAAATTTGATGCCCATGCCTACATTGACCGTATAGGAAAACGATTGATCATTGAGTTTGAAGAAGCGGGACAAGCTACTACGCCATCCTTGATTGGTGAAGCGAGGGAGACCCCAGTCCGCGAACAATTGGAGCAGATTCTTCCAAGAGGGATTGCTGTAGGTTCTGGTTGTGTAATTGACAGCCATGGAAACGCCAGCCAACAAACAGATGTAATCTTGTATGAGCGAGATATTTGCCCTGTGTTCTCTGTAAACAATACACCTGAAACCACATACTATCCATGTGAGGGTGTGATTGCAGTTGGAGAAATCAAAAGTGCACTAAATACAGCCACCTTGGAGGATTCATTCGCTAAAATCGCGTCTGTAAAAAGTCTACGTCGTTATATTGTTACTCCGCCGCCTGAATTAGAATTCCTTCCGACTGGAGGAAGAGTGATTGTTCATCGAGATTACGGTAGTACTGCGACCCCTTCTGTGATAAGGGCTTCCGATTCTGATCCAGAAAGTGATGAACATAAACAGATATTCGGTTTTGTTCTCGCTGGTAAACTGAAGTTGAAACCGCCAACTCTGCTTGAAAAGTATGTAGAACTTGTTTATCAAACAGGAGATACATTATCGCCAAATATAGTCATTACATTGACTCATGGAGGCGTATACCCGTACAATCCACAAAAAAAAGAGAGACTTTTATTTCCACAAACAGCAAGTGACTTTGCCTATTTTTTACTAAATTCTGGTTTTCGATCATTGATTCATTATATACATTTTGCGTATGGGCTTTGCCAAACGAGCGGTTTACGAGCTTTTGATCGCTATTTTATGGATGGCGGTCCCCAATCAGGTAGTTATGGATTGTCAATGTCTAAGAAAATGGGCGAGTAACCATCTGAAACATATCATTTTTATCACAAGTTGGCTAACCACCATTATATGAATTATCACAACCAATCCTTAAGGTTTGCCGGAGCAAGTCCCGCCAATGGATGCGGTTATTCTATCCGTGAAAATCCTTGATTCAGAAGGTGGCAAGGTTTCAACCGCAAAGAAGTTGCCGTTATGGAGGTGAACAAAAATGTCAAATCAATCCAGCACATCAAATGATAAACAACTTAAAATTCAGAAGATCATCCGCGAGATAGAACAGAAATCGGAAGGCGGTGGTTATATCTATCGCGGTGAACCTAAACTGCATAAAGAACACCCATACAATGGGAAAGTCTCTTCAAATCTTTGGCGCGAATATGGCATTGAGGACGGACACTTTGATATAGAACTCGTACAAAAAGAGATGCTGGCTGCTGCAAAAAAACACACGGGGGACCTCCCCCAGGACTTTCGCCTGGATGTCATAGCATCACCGAATACGATAGGAGAGTCCACACAAGAAGCGATAGATTTTGAAATTCTTACTGAAATTCAACACTATGGCGGTAAAACGAACTTAATCGACTTCACGACAGACCACTTTATTGCCCTTTTCTTTGCTTGCGACGGTCATCATGATGAAGACGGACGAATTATCCTTGAAAAAATAGATAAGATAAGAAGCATGATTAAGCATCCTCGGAATCCACGACATAGAGTCATCGCGCAAAAAAGTGTATTCGTAAGACCTCCGAGGGGATTTATTGAACCGCGCGAGGACGAGATAGTCATTATCCCGTCACACCTCAAACAACCAATGCTGGAACACTTACGAAATTATCACGCTACCTTTACAGAAACCATCTACAACGACCTCTACGGATTTATTAGAAACCAGGACATTCATGGAGATGCATACACAGAGTTTTATAGAGGTTTTGCTTCTCAAGATAGAGGCGATGAAGCGACAACCTCTGAATCAAAACGGGAAGAATATGAGAAATCTATTAAGCATTATACCAAAGCGATAGAATTGAAACCTGATTTTGCCAACGCTTATAACAATCGTGGTATTGCTTACGCTGACAACGGTGAACTTGGGAATGCCATCAGAGACTATACCAAAGCAATACAACTACAACCCAATCTTGCCGATGCCTACAATGGTCGGGGCAGTGCTTATGCTGACAACGGTGAACGTGAAAATGCTATCAGGGATTATGCCATAGCAATACAACTGCAACCTGATTTTACCAATGCCTATAACAATCGTGGTAATGCTTACATTGACCAAGGCGAACTTGATAACGCCATCAGAGACTATACCAAAGCGATAGAATTGAAGCCCGACTTTGCTGCAGCCTATCGCCATCGAGGTGATGTCTACAGAATAAAAGGAGATTTTGAAAAGGCAGTCACAGACTATAGTACCGCTATAGAACTCGAGCCAGATGATGCTGCAGCCTATAACAATCGCGGTAACGCTTATCAGAAAACAGGTGATTTTGACCAAGCTATCCAAGACCATACCCAAGCAATAGAAGTCAAATCAGATGATGCTGCAGCCTATAACAATCGTGGTGCTGCTCACGGGCACAAAGGTGATTTTGACCAGGCTATTCAAGATTATACTCAAGCCATACAACTTAAGCCTGATTATGCCGAAGCCTACTACAATCGCGGTAACGCTTATCAGGAAACAGATGATTTTGACCAGGCTATTCAAGATTATACTCAAGCCATACAACTTAAGCCTGATTATGTCGGAGCCTATAACAACCGTGGTAACACTTACCAGAAAAAAGGCGATCTTGACCGCGCTATCCAAAATTATGTTCAAGCGATACGATTGAAACCGGATCTTCCAGAGGCCTATGACAATCGGGGGAGTGCCTATCAGGCAAAAGGCAATTTTGACCAAGCTATCAGAGACCATACCTATGCCATACAACTTAAGCCTGATTATGCCGAGGCACATAACAATCGCGGGGTCACTTACCAGAAAAAAGGTAATTTTGACCAAGCTATCCAAGATTATACCCAAGCAATACAACTCGAACCAGTCTACGCCGAGGCACATAACAATCGTGGGGTCGCTCATCAGATTAAAGGTGATTTTGACCAGGCCATCCGAGATTATACCCAAGCAATACAATTCAAACCAGACTATGCTAATGCTTATAGAAACCGTGGTGAAGTATGGTTACGCCTACAAGAATGGGAAAAAGCGAAAGCAGATCTGACTACAGCAAGAGATCTGGGGATGGATATCATTACTAAGTTTCACAACGCATTCGGAAGCTTTGAAAACTTTGAACGGATAAACGGTATTCCATTACCAGCAGACATCGTTGCGCTGCTAACTCCCTCGTAGACATAGCAATAAACAAAAAACTGTCCTCTTAACGGATTGCTTGATGTTACAGAGGGTCAACCCGCGTCATCCGTGTCATCCGCGATAATCCGCGATTCAGAAAAAGGCGCAATGAATTGCGCAACTACGAACAGAGACACTCTT
>JAPPDN010000623.1:0-5138 GCA_028824575.1 Candidatus Poribacteria bacterium
GTCCCTGTCACGGCATTCAGATGGCAAACGGTAGATCGGTAATCCCGTGCGATCATGTGCTCGGGAACGCACGGGCCTACGCTCAATACGGCTATTCACACCTGATCGTCAGCGACGACCACGGAGAGACATGGGGGATGGCTGGCAAAGCACAACCCGGTACCAATGAATCGGTTGTCGTTGAGACGGTAGATGACGGACTCTATTTCAACTGCCGGAATTATGTCGCACCGAAACGACGTGCCTATGCGCGAAGCAGTGATAGCGGCGATACATTTACAGAATTCGGTTACGAGGAAGACCTCATCGAACCAATTTGTCAGGCGAGTATGGTGCGGTATACGGATACCAATCAGCACGACAAGAACCGTATCTTGTTCTCCAATCCCGCCAGCGAAAGTCGTGAACGGATGACCATTCGCATCAGTTATGACGAGTGTCAAAGTTGGAGCAGTGGGAGAGTCTTGCACGCCGGGCCCGCGGCGTATTCGGATCTTTGTATTGACTCGGACATGAATATCTGTTGTTTCTATGAGCGTGGGGAGAACGGTGCGTATGAGACGCTGTCGTTCGCGAAGTTTGATCTGGCGTGGCTGACGGATGGGGCAGATACTTTGGCGTGAGATGAATTTAATTTTTGGTTGGAAGAATGGAAGGGCGGAAGAGAAATCACCTTCCAATCTTCCATTCACCACCGACGTGAATCTACCAGTTTGGTTTCAAAACTTTACGCGGGAAATTCGATTTGAAAGAAACAGTATTTCGTGTTAAAATATACAGCAATAAAACCGAGCGTCTATATTGAGTCAACCGTTGTTAGCTACTTGGTAGCGCGACCCAGTGACAATCCAATCTTAGCATCCCGGCAGAAAGTAAGCCAGCGACTGTGGGAGGATTATGCAGATAGGTTTGAGTTTGTTATTTCATCAATAGTTCGCGACGAGATTAGACAAGGCGATGCAAATGCGGCACAACGACAGCTTGAATTTATATCGTCTCTAAGAGTATTAGAACTATTACCAGAAATAGATATACTTGCGCAAAAACTATTAGATGCTGGTGCAATTCCACGTAATTCCGAGTCAGATGCACAGCATATTGCTATCGCAACAGTACACCGTGTTGAATATTTGGTATCATGGAACCATAAGCATATTGTAAATAAAAATAAACGTGAACACATTAATCAAGTTTGCCAAGCAGCAGGATTTCAACCGACAACTATCTGCACACCTATCGAACTGATGGAGGACACTCAGATGAAAGAAGCACCAGAAAAACACCCAGATTTCGACCCCGAAACTTACACGGATCCTATTCTCGAAGAATGCTATCGAATCAAAGCAGAAATCAGTGCGAAATTCAAGAAACCGGGCGAATACTATAAGTATTTGAAAGCACTGGAGGAAGAGGATAAACGCAACGGTGTAAAATACGTCTCATACTATGATCCATCCAAGCGCATACCGGTAGAAAAATCCGACGACACCTAACCACAGCGGGAACGCTGACAGAACTGGCGGAGGATACTCAGATGAAAGAAGCACCAGAAAAACAACCAGAGTTCGACCCCGAAACTTATACAGATCCGATCCTTGAAGAGTGCTATCGAATCAAAGCGGAGATCAGCGCACAATTCAAAACTCTGGAGGAGTTTTTTGCGTATATAAGAGCCGGAGAAGAAGAGGACAAACGCAACGGTGTAAAATACGTCTCATACTATGACCCATCCAAGCGTCTACCGATAAAAAAATCCGACGACGACGACTAACCTCAGCGGAAACTCCGACAGAGCTGGCGGAGGACATTCAGATGAAAGAAACTCGAGAAAAGCAACCAGATTTCGACCCTGAAACGTATACGAATCCGATTCTCGAAGAATGCTATCAAATCAAAGCAGAAATCAGCGCACAATTTAAAACACAAGAGGAATTCTTTGCCTATTTGAAAGCGGGAGAGGAAGAGGATAAGCGGAACGGAATAAAATATGTCTCGTATTACGATCCATCCAAACACACACCACCAGAAAAATCTGAAGACGATGACTAACCATCAGCGGAAACCCCAGTAGAACTGATGGAGGACACTCAGATGAAAGAAGTTCCGGCAAAGTACATGTTTCGGAACGCCACCAAGGATGACTTGGATAAGGTGGCTGCACTTTACCGTGATTGGGTATCCGAAGCCACAACTCGCGGACTTGTCGCCGACACAGCTGGCGATTTGTTATGTCGCCTTGGACCTCATTTCATCCTCGCAACAAATAAAGATGGTCGTATCGTGGGATTTGCCATCGCTGAGGTATCTTCGGAGCATCTTTGCATTTTTCCCCGCGGTGAGAACTATCTGGTTTTGCATGATTTATATGTCACTCCCAATAGTCGGGGGCAAGGCATTGGTTCTGGACTTGTAGCTGCTACCCTGCAATCAGGCAGAACCCGCGACATCCATCGCTTCACTACATACTCGGCAAACAAGTATTGGCAGCCAACTCTTGACTTCTATCGTGAATTTGTCTTTGAAGCGTGGTCATTTTCGCTATTTCTCGATGAAACATCAATATCCACTTAGCGACAATCCCTTAAAAACTACCGCAAATATTCTTCTCCGCGATGCTCTGCGATCCACGTTTTTAGAGGCACATCTGCATCTGTGGGTTGCCACCAGCCTTTTATGTCTACGCCGTCACCGAGGAGCTGCCGCCGAATTGGGTCACACTTCTCAAGGAGCTCCGGTGGCATGAGGTTGTAATCCAAGCCACGCAACCAACGATAACTATATCCCATAAACAAAACCTTCCGCGTCACATCCGAGAAATTCCAACCCCGTGAATGCCACATCCGGCGATCAAATAACACCGCTGTGCCGCGTTTGACGAGCAGATCTATCGCACCTTCCGGGTCACCATCGGGATCGTTGTCGCCGTTTGGTGGACGGGTGTCGAGCTTGTGGCTACACGGAACAATCCGCATTGCACCGTTGTCACGATCGGTAACGTCGGTCAGCCAGTAACTGACCTTCAACGAAAGTCGCGGGTGTGGACGTTCCATTTCCGGCACAGGTCTGCCACCGTCTTGATGCCAGTGCGCGCCTTTGCGAACCCGCGGTTTATCAGGCGATTCTGGCGGATACATGATGAGGTGTGAGATGTAAAGTTGGATGTTCCATCCGAGGATGTCCCAGAGCAGCGGGAAAACCTTTTTGTTATCAAGCAGCTCCAGCAGTATGTCGTCCTCAATGACGGTGCGGAACTTTGACATCAATGCGTGCGGTGCCAGCCCCGTTTTGGCGCGTTCTTCCGCATCAAGCCGATCCGCGACTCCCTCTAATGCGTCTACCATCTCAGGACTGATAGCATCCTCAACAATAAGATAGCCCTCGTCGTTGAACGCTTTGAGTTGCGCTTCCGTAGCACAGTATTCAAGCCAACTTGTATCTATCATTGTTATCTCCAATCGCTAATTGCGGATTTCAGATTTAATCCGTCCCCATGTCGTTGTGAGTTTCCCCGTAACTTCCACAGCAAACGCGATGCCATCCTCCATATCCGCCTGAATCTGTTCTTCCGAGATTGCGATGTTGAGAATACGGAGTTCATCAAGCGTTCCATCAAGCCAAATGCTTTCATTCGCTTTTTTGCCTATCCAGACTGAGGCTTCGTTTTCGTTGATGTCTCCTTCTCGTGCGACCTCTCCGTCCAATTCACCGTCGAGATAGATACGGATTTCTTCTCCATCATAGACCATAGCGAGATGATGCCATGTGTCCACCTCCATCGGTGTCGTGCCGTTTGCAACAGCAGCGGCACCGGGTGCGGTATAGACGAATCCGCGAATTTTTCCGCCCGGTGTATCAAAACCCCAACCACTTTCAGCAACGGAACCTTTTCTCGCGATCACTGGATGCCCGCCCGGAAAAGAAGCGGGTTTGAACCATGCTTCTATTGTCAGCTCATCGCCTCCCGGAAGAAGGCTGTCGTGATGGGGTACTTCAATCAGGCTGCTCGCACCATCAAAGACCAATGCCCCATCAATCTTTCCATCCTCTGTCCACTCGGCATCAGTAATCTCTCCATGATTCTCAAACTCGGATAGGTCTGTCGCTTCATCGTTAACCTCTTCGTCAAAGAGGTATAGTAACACAGTTTCCTCTTCAAACGCAGCGAAACAACACAGTCCAAAACAAAGCAAAAGCGTAAAGACGGTCAGCATTTGAGTCATTTGAAAACCCTCCTCTTTATGTAGACCTTACTCGATTTTTCCATAAGACTGGATGTATTATGCACCATCAGCTGCTAACGGCGGACTTCAGATTTAATCCGTCCCCACGTTGTTGTGAGTTTCCCCGTGACTTCCACAGCAAGCCCGACACCTTCCACCATATCCTTCCGAATCTGCTCCTGCGTGATGGCGATGTTGAGAATACGGAGTTCATCAAGTGTACCATCAAGCCAGATACTTTCGATCGCTTTCTTGCCGATCCAGACCGAAGCCTCGTTTTGGTGTAGATCCCCTCCTCGTGCGACTTTCGCATCTAATTCACCGTCCAGATAGACACGAACCTCTTTGCCATCGTAGACCATAGCGAGATGATGCCACGTGTCCAATTGCATCTGTGTCGCACCATCTGCAACAGCGAAGTTGCCGGGTGCGTTATAAATAAAACCTCGGACTTTTCCACCGGGTGTGTCAAGTCCCCAACCACTGTCACCAACGGCACCCTTTCTCGCAATCGGTGGATGCCCAGCTGGAAATGTCGTCGGTTTAAACCAGGCTTCAATCGTCACTTCATCACTACCAGCGTGAAGACTGTCGTGATGCGGTACTTCAATAAGGCTGCTCGCGCCATCAAAGATTAACGCCCCACCGCGTTTTCCATCTTTTGTCCATTCAGCATCGGTGACCTCTCCATGATTCTCAAATTCAGAAAGGTCTATCGCTTCATTGGCTACTTCTTCATCAAAGAGATATAGCAACACCGTATTTTCTTCAAACGCAGCGAAACTATTTATACCCAAACAGAGTACGAGTGTCATAGTTGGTAGAATTTGAATCCGGATGCCCTGCTGGCGGTCGGAGACCGTGAAGGGGTGGGGCATCCGCTACGACGTCTCGATTCTCCAGGCCGAGTTCGCTCTG
>JAPPDN010000623.1:5148-9237 GCA_028824575.1 Candidatus Poribacteria bacterium
ATTTATACCCAAACAGAGTACGAGTGTCATAGTTGGTAGAATTTGAATCATTTGAACTCCCCCATATCCAATATGGAGAGAACGTGAAGGCATTCGTGCTATAAGGGTCCCTGTTATCAACTTAATAGCAGGTCTCAATCCTCTACCCGTTCAATAATCTCTCCGGTCTGTCGGTCTCTGAAGATCCGTTTCATTCTGCCATCGGGCATCCGTTCGTCTTTGAGGTGCGCATAGCGTTCATCAGCATCTGACTGGTCTGCTTGTGCATCAGTGGTTTCTGTGGTGCCTCGCCAATCTTCGATTTCAACGGCTTCCCACTGCTTGGATTTCGCGGATTTATAGCAGGCATCAATGATAGCGTTCACGACGTATCCGTCATAGAAGGTCTCCATCGGTTCGCGTTCCTCGTCAATTGCGTTGAACATATCAAGGAACATATCGCGGTAACCGAGTTCTGCGACCTCATCACCGACAGGGAAAAGCCAACCGGTATCGCTCTCCGCTTTTTCAGCGACATAACCGCCTTGCCCGACAGCCGTGAACATCTCATACCCTGTACGGAGCCAGTGGTTGAGCCAGATAGTCCCTTCACTGCCAGAGACTTCATCGCGTAAATCCATACCGCCGCGGAACGCCCACCCGACTTCAAACTGTC
This sequence comes from Candidatus Poribacteria bacterium, assembly GCA_028824575.1. Classification (GTDB taxonomy): domain Bacteria; phylum Poribacteria; class WGA-4E; order WGA-4E; family WGA-3G; genus WGA-3G. The sequence continues at coordinate 5,804 of JAPPDN010000623.1, forward strand.
CCATCGCGCCGCTTTCAAATCGGATGAGTGCGATGCCGTGATCCTCGGCATCAATCGGATGCACAAGGGTATCCGCCCAACACATTACCTCAAGCGGTCTGTTGTTTTTTCCAACGAAGTTTCGGATGATCTCGATGCAGTGGCATCCCATATCAACGATAGCACCACCGCCTGCTTGTTCCAGATCCCAAAACCAATCGCTATGGGGACCGGGATGTGTCTCGCGGGAACGCACCCACAGAATTTTGCCGAGCGCGCCATTTTGGACAGATTCCAATGCTTTCAGGGTTTTCGGAGGATACACCAAATCCTCAAGATAGCCGCCAAACACACCTGTGTTTTCAACGATGTCTAACATCGCTTTCGCCTCTTCGGCGGTGCGTCCGAGGGGTTTCGTGCAGAGGATACCTTTGCCTGCCTCTGCGGCGAGTTCAACGGCTCTCAGGTGTAAGTTGTTGGGCAATCCAATGACAACAGTGTCCGTCTCAGGATGGTTGATGGCTTCTGCCAAATCGGTTGTCGCGTGCGGGATGTTCCACTCCTCGGCAAACGCGGTTGCGCGTTCCTCACGCCGAGAGTAGACAGCGTGGACACGGTCTGCACCACGTTGGTTATGGAGCGTCATCGTATAGAACATTCCGATGAGCCCAGTGCCGAGCATCGTGACCTTATGACTTTTCAGTTCTGACATTCTTTTTCCTTTCTCTCCGTATGGCTATCGGCAGTCGGCTATTGGCTATCAGTAGGGATTACGGTATGCAAAACCGCCGCGTCTGCCACACGACCCTCTTGCTGACTACTAACCGCTGAAGACCGATAGCCAACAACTATTCTGCTTTATATCCTGCGATTACGCCCCAATCGTTCATTGTCCAACAGTGATTCTGATCTGTGGCATGAACGCCTTTGAAGGTCGCGCCGCCGGGTATATTCGATACTGCCCATGTTTTACCACCATCGGTGGTGTGTAAAATAGAGTTGTAGCCGCCGACTGCCCAACCGACCATCGCATCAACGAAGATAATATCGTGGAGATCGTCAAAGGATTCGGCTTTCTGCTGACTCCATGTGGTACCGCCATCGGCGGTATGCAGGATTAATCCCTCCTGCCCACAAATCCAACCTGTGTTTTCATCAAGGAAATGGATACCGAAGAGGTTATTATCAAAGCCTGGGTCGCGTTTTTCCCAATTTTCGCCGCCATCAGTGGTATGTAGGAGTGTACCGAATGAGCCGATAACCCAGCCAGTTGTAGGCGAAACGAACCAGATATTCTCAAGGTTGTTTCGCGTCTCACCGACGCGTGCGCGCTCTGAGCTGCCGACCCAATTTTCGCCGCCATCGGTTGTTTTGAGAATCGTATTCTCCGATCCGGCGATGAAACCGATTGTGTCACTAATCATCTGGATACCCATCAAATTGGCGCGAATGCCGCCTCGTCTTCCACCACGTCCAGGGGTATCACTCGTCGCCATTTTCCGCGTCCAAGTTTTACCGCCATCTTCAGTTTTCAGGATGGTGCCTCTACCGCCTGTGATATACCCAACGTTTTCATTTACGAAGTAGATATTATAGAGGGGAGCGGGACCGCCGCGCCCGAAGCCACCACCCGGAGGTCCGCCTCCACCACCGGGTCTTTGTCCGGCACCTGGAGGTCGCATATCAATTTCCACTTTCTCCCACGTTTTACCGCCATCCGATGTCTTCAACATGAGTCCGCCGTCTCCAACGACTAAACCGTTCTGATCATCCATGAAATAGACATCCTGTAACATTCCCTCAATACCGTCGCCACGGAGGATATCGTCTTCCCGCAGGACGGTCCAATCCGCATCGGATACTGGGCTAAAAGAAAAGAGGAGTGCAAGTCCAATAAACACTCCAAAGAGACTGATAATTGTTCTGACCATGATATTCTCCTTTTTCTAATGGTTTTCAGTTTTCAGTTTGCCTCGCAGTGAGAGTTATCAGACAAGAGACTTTCTGTAATAATCCTCATCTTCCTGAAGACTGCGAAGGTGGAGTTATTCGTTATGAAAGGCTCTTAACTGAAAACTGTTAACCGATAACTGACGACTATTCCGACTGAAATGCGTCATAAAATTGCCGTGCTCTGTTTTCAACACCGCTTAAGTAATTTTGACCGATCTGCTCAATGTAAAGTTCGGTTAAGTCGCCGCTTGCTTCACCGAAGGCTTTGGCAAACTTCCGACACTCCTCTTTATCACCGCCAGAGGCGTAGGCTTTGGTCTTCGCATCTGTGCCGGATTTTCGGACTTCAACGAACTTATCACGGAACCTGAGATAACTCCCGTCACCGACAAATTGGACATCCTCAAGTGCCGTAAAATCAAGGGTTGGCAGCGCATCTGAAAGGACAGCCCGTGCTTGTTCTATATCTATTTTTTCGTCGCGGAGAGCAATGGCGATGCCGAGGAAAAATAGGTCGTTTTTGTCGCGTTTCGCTTCGCCTTCCAATTTCGCTGCCCGGAGTTTTTCAGGGTTCGGTTCAGATTCATTGTAATAGGTAATGTCCTCTCTCACGTCGCAGGTTGCAGTGATTTGACTCTCAGTAAAAACGCCAGCAAGATAATCAGACAACGGCATATTCGCCTGTTTGCAGTGCGCTGCGAGCGCGGTGACAAGCACCATAGATTCACCTGCCGACTTTTCGCGCATCGCAATAGCAGTTCGACCGCCTTGACTCTGAATAAGTACTTCAGGACCGGTAATCATCCCACCGCTCTCTTCACCCGCAAAGATGAGTCGCGGCTGCACACCGAGTGGCATTGTCTCGCCATAGACATCTTGGATAACGACCGGTGCGTTTGGTGCATCAGCGATCTGCCGTTCTATTTTTTTCATAATCGCGGCGATCTCTTTGAAACCGACCGGTACGTTAATAACCTTAACATCGTTCGCAGCACCCCACTGATCCCAAGCGAGTGCCGAAGGCGTTGTCTTAATCATGAACCGCGGATGATGCTCCCAGAGTCCGTCGGTTTTGAGTTGCTTGGCGTAGAAATCCATCAACATAAGAAACGCTTGATTCGGCGTGTAAATCGTCAAAAGTCGGTTATCACCGAGATCAAGAAAATCGACACCGAGGCGTTCGAGTGTTTCTGCCCGCGACGTATCCTCTATTTCACAGACGATAAGCCGATCGCCATCTGGATCGGTTGCTTCAATAATGGTACCGACGGGTTGTGATTTGAGTTTCGTCGCATAATCAGTGGATTTGACGACATCAAGGATACTAAAATCACATCCGAGGTCGTAAAATTCAGCCGCACCGGTCTTCGGATTCCGATCAAGTTTGCCGATGTTGTGATAGAGCGGGTCCGCCTCAGTGTGGAGCCAACGGACAGAATTAGCAATGCCTAATCGCTCAAAGATGGCACGCATCGGACGATACATACACCCACCGACACAAT
>JAPPDN010000820.1 GCA_028824575.1 Candidatus Poribacteria bacterium
GAGAAAACCGAGCAGAAACCCAATAGTTTAAAGATCAAATTGGGTTCGGCTTTGATGGCACGCCTTGCCTTTGCCACGAATAATATCCGCCTGATGCCACGTATCAACAACACGATAGATAGCGTCGCTTTCACCGAGACGTTGTTGCATCTCGGATTTCGTAAACCAGTCATAGCCATCTTTTGCTAAGCCATCAAGGTCAAGGTCGTCATCGGAAAAACCGTAGATACGGCAAATACCGTCTTCTGCTTCAACATCCTCAATATAAGACATCCACGGCACATCTAAACCGAGCTCCGTTTTGGTGATCTCTTGCAGTGAACCGACGCGCGCGCCGACATCCCAACCGACGAGTTTCTCCTCTTCCCAACCTTCACCCCCTGGCAATTTCCACTCCCCGTTACGATGCAGTAAAAACTTTGATTCTTGACTTGATGTATCCTCAATGAGCAGGCGCGTCGTTGTAATCGGTTTGTCAAAACAGACGGGTATGAGGCGTTTGCCATCGTCGCTTAAGGCATTCCAAGCGGCGGGGTTGTAAGGGTAATATCCGGCTGCGGGGGGTGCGTTTACCGCACAATACTTATTGAAAATACCGCATCGGTCTTCAGTCGTGGTTCCTGCGGGTGCTTTGTGCCAGACATGCTCATTGACAACCAGTAAGTCGCCTGCCTTGAGTTCGGGATCGATGAAGGGTGTCAACTGTTTGGCATCGGGACGGGTGAGGTCCAAGATATGTGCATTTTTGTCAATCACCTGCGTCAGTTTATGCGATTTGGAGGACACGAGAAAGGGACCATACGCCGCATCGAAATCGGTCAGCGGAATGATTGCAAACACCCAGTTCATTGACGAACCGACAGGTCGCCAGCGTTTGTAGTCGCAATGTGCACCGGCACCTTTATCACCGGGTGTCCGTAGATAGGCGACGTAGGCAGTAAGATGCGCGGGTTGCCCAAGCACAGATTCCACAGTACCAACAACCGTTGGATGTTCAGCAATCGCAGTGAGTCCGGGTTCAGCGAGTCGATTGCCGCTGACGGTATATTTCGCCGGTTGCGGATACTTAAGGGTTGACGGATAAGCGTCGCGTTTCACCTCTTGTTGAACGACGCGTCGCAGTTCATCCGCTTCTTTCGCGGATAAAACATTACGCACGATTATATAACCGTCTTCATGGTAGTCTGCGATTTGTCGCTCGGTGAGAGACGGTGTTATCGTCGCAGTCATAATGAGATCTCCTTTGAAAATAATAGCGCAATTGATTGCGTATTTGGACGAAAAATGGGTCACTTCACCTTAATGACAACAAGCGTTATATCATCCGCCTGCGGTTCCCCGTCCGCCCACGACATGCTTGCTTTGAAGAGATGGTCAATTATCGCTTCCGGGGGTTGATCTGCAACTTCTTCAAATAGTTCTTTCGTCTTTGGATAGTCTAACATCTCGTTTTCAGGGTTCAACATCTCTGGTAGCCCATCACTCATAAGCAAAACCGTATCACCGCTCTGGAGATCGAATGATACTTCTTCTCGCTCAGCTCCGATGAAGCCTCCTAATGGCATCCCTTCAAGAAGTATCTCCTCAACTTGGTTTTCTTCTGCTCGATAGATGAGTGCTGGCGGCATTCCTGCTCCTGCCAGCATCAGTTTGTTGCCGTTGAGTGTAGCGAGCGTCATTGCCATGTACAACCGTTTCAGGTTCATGCTCTTAACACCCTGTGAGATTCGTTCAAGCGTCTCCAAGTTCCCTGCCTCCGGTGGCGATGTTTTGAAAAGACTCTTAACAGCGGAAACGACAAGTCCGGCGTTCATGCCGTGTCCTGTAGCATCTCCAACTGCAATCGTGAGCGGATCGTCCGCCGTGAGATTATAGTCATAATAGTCACCACCGACCTCTGTCGCAGGACGCATCTCAAAGGCGACATCAAGGTTAGGCAATTGCGGCGCGGCTTGCGGTAGCATTGACATCTGGAGTTCACGCGCCTCCTCCAACTCCACCGTTTTGCGGGTGTTCTCAACCTCTAAAAGCTGCCGCTCAAGTGCCTCCGTCTCAAGTTTCCGTCTCGTTCGAGAGAAATTGCGAGCAAGATACACCGACATTGAGAAAAGTGGCGCGAGGGTGATAGCGAGCGTACTAAATTGCCAGCTTATGTTTCCATCATATTTTGTATATGAGACGAAAAAATCGAACATGAACGGCAGGATAATAGGCATGAGCGAGCCAAGCCCAAAAATCCACGCGCCATCTTTCTTCTTGAAGATGGCGACGATAATCACACGCGCCATCTCTAAAAACGTGAGGACGGTTAACAGTTGTAGGAGTAGAAACCCAGCGAGTGTTAGCTCTAATTGAATTTGGGCATTAGCCACTTCAATACTTACTGTAGTTGCCTGGAGCGTTGGGACAGTATCAAAACGAAAGAAGATCAAACAGATAGTTATAACCCAACCGATAAGAAAGAACCAAGACAGTTTGGGCAACTTCGGATAAAAGAGCGTGTAGAGAAATAGCATTCCCGCCAAAAATATCAGTACATAAACACACGCAAGTAACTGAAGTAGAAACAGAATTTGTGTTGGATTTGTTAAAAGGCCAAGTTGGAAAAAAAGAAAAACAAAAGCCCCAATACTCCCTGTCGAGATCGCAAAATAGAGGTTTTCTCGTGCCCGCGGATAAAAGATAAACAGTAACAGGTGCTGCAGCATCATGAAAACCGAAATCGCCGTCCACACCATCTGAAAAGTGGTGCTTTCGTGAACAACAGCCACACGCGATTTAATGTTTGAATTTAACCGTGTCAGTTTAAGACCAAAACCGAGCACAGGCATCGACGGATCAGAAGAGAAATTAGAATGCCGAACCGCGATGAGATGGTCAGTTTTGCCTGAAAACAAAATTACCTGTGGATCTCGCTCCCAATATGGTTTTTCTTCTCCCTCCCGTGTTGCCACTGTCCCGAATTCATAAATCAACTCCCCGTCAAGATAGATTTCAGACGCACCCATTTGATACGTCACATGGAGTGCCAACGGCAAATTCCAGAGCTGCTCATCAGGAAGAGACAGATGAAGTCTGAACCAACCGATACCCTCCCACTCCTTTTCGGAGAGTTCCTTTCGAGATAGCAGTGTACTCGTGGATTTCCACGCGGTGTCGTCAAAAGTTGGGCTTGCCCATTCTGGGTTATCACCTGGGTGATACTTCCAAGGTGCAGAGAGCAAATCTGCCTTGTCCGAATTCACAGCCTCTAATGTCAACACGCGTATACCGGTGACCGGTACAGGTTCACTATCTTGCGCGGGTGTTTTGAAGATGAACCCGAATACTATTAAAATGAGGTGGAATATTAGCACTAATCTGTGTTTCATTTAAAAAAACCGTACGTTCTCAAAATCGGGTGTTTTATGACAGATGCGACTTCTGTCCAAGCTTCTTGGCTATTCTCACGTGAAAGGTCCGGCGTGAATCCGAAATCAAGATAGACTTTGACCGCCGCAATTCGTCCAGTTGACGTGCCGAGAAAACAACACTCGTGGGACTGCTTCAGGCGCGTCATCGCTACAGACATCATCGGTTTAGATAACCCATGCCCTTGATAGTTCGGGTGAACCGCCACCCAATGGATTTGTCCCCAAGTTTTGCCATCCATATCCGGTTGCCACCACGCCGTGATTGTGCCGATCTCTTCACCAGTGTCCGTGGTGAGAAAAAAACTCCGATCTTCCATCGCCAAAAAATCGCGTTTAAACTCACGCGCAAAAAGTCCATCATCAATGTCGATGTAGGGTTCTGCGGCTTTCTGAATCCGCGTCCAGATATGTCCTTCATTCGAACGGTAATTGCGGATAGCAAAACCCTCTGGAATCGGAAACTGTGGGATATTCTCCATGTTCTCACGGATCATTCTGACACTATAGTTTTTCATCATTAGGTATGGATTTGTGGAAGATTAAGCCTTGAAAACCTGTTTCTCGTGTAAGTTAATATAGCAAATCCTACATAGAGATAGCAAGGATATTTTCATAGTTGTCAGTTTTCAGTCACCAGTTGTCAGTAGGAGAGATTAGAAACCTTGCCAGCGAAAGACCGGATAGATGGAACAGAATTCGGTTGCTTTTTGGCAGGATTGTGTGGTATCATTTACCTATTATGGAAAAATCACCCATTCCCATTCCAATTTACACAATCGGCTATGGAAGCCGATCGATAGCAGAACTCATCAAAGTGCTTCATCAGCATGAGATCGCCTATCTCATTGATGTCCGCTCGGCACCCTATTCCCGCTATAAACCGGAATTCTCCAAAGCACCGCCCGCGAATGAACTCGAACGACACGGTATCCGATACGTATTCATGGGAGACACACTCGGTGGCAGACCCGACGACGAAGCGTGTTACGTCAACGGAAAAGTAGACTACGAAAAGGTCAAAGCCACAGAGTTCTACCAGCGCGGCATTCAACGCCTTCATACCGCTTTTACACAGCAACAAAGCGTTGTGTTGATGTGCAGTGAAGGAAAACCGGAAGAATGTCACCGATGTAAACTCATCGGGACGACGCTCACAACCCAAAATATCCCCGTTATTCATATTGACGAAAATGGCGAGCAGGTGACACAGGAGCAAGCCATCGAACGCTTGACGGGCGGACAATTGTCAATGTTTGGTGAAGATACATTTCACTCTCGGAAAAAATACTCCTAATTCGATCCACTATGCAGAAAATCAAAATTGTCACCATCGGTGTATACGGCTTTGACGAAGCCGGTTTTTTTAATGCTTTATGTAAGGCAGAAGTCGATACATTCTGTGATATCCGAAGTCGGCGAGGTGTCCGCGGTGCGACTTACGCATTCGCCAATAGCAAGCGGTTGCAAGCACGCCTTGCTGAACTTGGCATCCGATACATCTATCGTAAAGACCTTGGACCGACGAAAGTCGTTCGAGAAAAACAGGCAGCAGCGGATAAAGCCACAAAAACGGCTAAACGTAAACGCACTGAACTTGGAGAGGCGTTTATTGAAGCCTACCACACTGAATGTCTGGATGCGTTTGATTCGCAAAGTCTGCTTGACGCACTGGAACCAGACGCACAGGTCGTGGCACTTTTTTGTGTAGAAACCGTACCAGCAGCATGCCACCGCTCTTTGGTAGCGGATAAATTAGCGAAAACTTTCAATCTGGAGGTCGAAGATATTCTACCGTGAGAGTTTTAATCGTTGCGAAAACCCGAATGGGAAGTGGCGCGTGCATCGGCGCGATTACAGAGACAGGAGAAAGTGTCCGGCTCATTCCGTTTAATGCTGACCCACATGATGGTGCGAACAATGAATATAACGTTGGCGATATTTGGGAGATTTCCGCTGAACCTGAAACTTCACTGATTCCACCACATAACGAAAACACTATCGTTCGTGAAAAGCACCGTCTCCACGTAACAAAAGATACAAAAAGTTTGGTGAGTGCTATCGAACTCTTGATGCCGCCGAAAATAGGACATCCGCGTGAACTCTATGAAGGTTTATTGAAAAGCACAAGCAGTGGTTCGCTCTACATCGCTGTGGACGGTGATATCCCCTCTTACAGCACTATGTTTTGGAGGCCAGATCAACCGCTTACCCGTGATACAGAAGGAAGGCGAATACGATATCGCTACCCCACCGAAAATGGCGGATGCACGCTCACCTTTGTCGGTTTTCAAGAACCGCTTGAGACAATTCCAGCCCGCACGCTCCTGCGTGTGTCCCTGGCACATCGGTGGAGACCCAAAGATCAGCCCGACGCTGAAGAACGACACTATGTACAGATATCTGGCTGGTTTTCTGAAGAAATAGAACAAGGAGAACCAGAACAGCCCAGAGAGCAGGAACAGCCGTCACTCCCAACCCCGAAGCAAACCCCGTTACAGATCCTCACAAACATTTTTGGACATGAACAGTTTCGTCCATTTCAGGAAACCATCATCAACCACATCTTAGAACGGCAGGATGCGCTGATTGTTCTACCCACAGGTGGCGGCAAATCACTCTGTTATCAATTGCCTGCACTCATCTTTGAGGGTGTAACCGTCGTTGTTTCGCCCCTAATTTCACTTATGCAGGATCAGGTGACGCAACTACAAAATCGTGGTATCCGCGCAGCGTTTCTCAATCATACTGTTGGGAATACAGAATACGTTGCCACAATGCAACAGGTCAGACAGGGTAAAATCAAGCTGCTTTACCTTGCCCCTGAAACGCTCGTTCGCCCCGAAATACTTGTCATGCTCGATGATTCAGATGTCGCCTGCCTTGCGATTGATGAAGCACATTGCATTTCAGAATGGGGACACGACTTTCGGCAGGAATATCGACAGTTGGTTTCTATTCGCGAACGATTCCAAAACGCCGTTTGTGTTGCCCTAACAGCTACCGCGACCCCGCGGGTTCAAAATGACATCAAGAAACTACTCAAGTTTGGCGACGGAAATGAGTTCATAGGCAGTTTTGACCGAGAAAATCTATTCATCGATGTTGAACCGAAAGTTGAATTACTGGACCAGACGCTCGCGTTTCTTAATACGCACCGCGGTGAATCTGGCATTATATATTGTCAAACCAAGAAACAGGTTGAATCGATCTGTCGTAATTTAACTGCCAGACGTATCCCAGTCCGTCCGTGTCACGCAGACCTTGATAATACAACTCGGAAACAGAATCAGGAGGCTTTCATTAATGGCGAAATCCAAGTGATAGTCGCCACAATCGCCTTCGGTATGGGGATAGACAAGGCAGACGTGCGTTTCGTCCTACATGCTGGGTTGCCAAAGGAGCCTGAATCTTACTACCAAGAGATCGGACGTAGTGGTCGCGATGGACTACCAGCGGAATGTCTCTTGCTATTCAGTTATGGCGATGTTGACACTATCAATCATTTCATTGATCAAGGTGCAGAATCCGAAAAACAGGGACGGCAAGAACGATCACAAACACTGGTTTCGTGGGCAACGTCAATAGCGTGTCGTCGGAAAGTGTTGTTAGCTTATTTTGGAGAGCAATACGAGCAGCAGAATTGTGGGATGTGTGACAACTGTCGTAAAGTGGAAATGGAGAAAATTGACTTGACGGTACCAGCGCAAAAATTTCTTTCTTGTGTCGTCCGGACAGAAGAGTTATTTGGGGAAGCGTATATCATTGATATATTACGGGAATCAAAGCGGAAAAAGATTCTTGATAACAGACACGATCAACTCTCCACGTATGGCATCGGTATGGAATATAGCAAGACACAGTGGCGATATTTGTCGCATCAATTCCTCCAACACAAGCTGCTTGAGCGAGATGCGCGGCACGGCAGCCTCCGTGTAACTCAGAAGGGATGGGGAGTGCTGAATGGAAGTGATAGGTTTGTGGGGGTTTCGGTAGAATCAGCATACCATGCCACATCTGAAGTGCTAACTGAATACGATCTCGAACTCTTCAAATCGCTCCAGACTGAACGAGACAGAATCGCTGACGCGGAAGGTGTACACCCTAATGCAATTTTTCACGATAAAGCACTGCAAGCAATGGCAACCTATTTCCCGACCTCTGAGGAATCGTTCAAAGTGATGCCAAGTGTGGGCCCCGCAAAAACCGAAAAATATGGTGAGGTCTTTTTGCCTATCATTCGTGCCTATTGTAAGGCACATGAAACAAAGCCGGTAGCGCGCTCAACTGAAGCATTGAATACTGATCCACCAACCTCTACGGAACTGAACGCGCATGCTCTGGAACTTTTCGAGCGACTTCGCGATAAACGCAAAACTGTGGCAGATAAAGAAGAGGTAAGGGCATTCCGTATTTTTTCTGACAAGATCTTAAAAGAAATGGTCACCCATTTTCCACGAACGCGAGAAGCGTTCGGACAGATTCGTGGTATTGGTCCCACTAAAACCGAAAAATACGCCGATGATTTCTTACCGATCATCCGCGCGTATTGCGAGGAACATGGAATTGATTGAAGTATCTTTATTGCGTTTCAAAAGTATTTGGAAACTTTGAAGGTGGTTCCTGCATCACAGGAATCACGTAACTCCGAATCGTCAAACCGTCTATAGTTTCCATTTCTACGCGTGGCTCCGGCTTTTCTCGATGGTCAAAGACAATGTAGTATCCTCCCGTCACACCTTCAGCTCTGAGATATGCCGCGAGCTGCTTTTTACCTGCCTGATAGCGACTGTCGCCTCTCCAAATTTTCGTTTCTACGATATATTTCTGCTGGTTATGGGTAATAATGACATCCATTCTGCCGCGACCGGTTTGGACCTCAATGTGCATGAAACCACCAATGCTCTTAACAAACTGGTCAAGATATGCGAGCAAAAGATGCCTGCCAACCGATTCTTGTGGCGTATCAGGGACTTGTAGAATTTTGAATCCTGCGCGTGCAATAAAATCCCGGAAATTATCAAGCAATGCCCCCATATCAATCTGACCGGTGGGTATGAGGTAATCCAGAAAACCTTCACGAGAATCTTCATGTAAGTACTCATCTTCCAAACCGTTCACGATTGGCTTGAATGCTTGCAGAATACAATACAGATAAATTGGATTAATTATTTCGCACATACCATCAGCACCCCTGGCAATAACCCCGTAGGTGGCAAGCTCTCCGATAATTTCACTACGTAGATTGAAATCGACCCCGTCATCTCGTGCCATAATTCGCATGAGAACATTTTCAAATCGGCGGTCTCTTCGGATATTGGTAATCAGGTGTGTAAGATTGACGTTATCCTCCTCAAGGAGTTGCGCGTGTGCTTTTGAGAAGTACGCCATGGTAATCGGTTCTGTTTTCGGAATGTCCAACTCTTCGGTAAGAATCTGTGCAAATCGGTTGACAAGAACAGGCTGCCCAGCCGTCTGCTTATGGATAGCTGCTATAACTTCTGTGACAAAAGCTTGTCCGACTTCGTCCGTATATTGCCCAAGCAGTTCCTTTACCTGTTCAAGGGTAAAGTTGGGTAGATGAAACTCATCTTGAATATTAAAGGGGGAAATTGAGCGGTCATAGTTGAGTTGCGCAATACTTTTGACCCCGATGATGCCAACGCTGTGTGGACACCGAGGCTTACCAGCAATATAGATATGACGGAGCGTATGAAGAAATCGCTCAGGGCCACCTGTGGGATACCATCAAATTCATCAATAACGCTTACAACCTGTTTTCCAGCATGTTCAGCGTCCAGAAAACGTGC
>JAPPDN010000226.1 GCA_028824575.1 Candidatus Poribacteria bacterium
CCCAAGCCAGCACCTTCTGGCACCTGCATAAATCCACGTTGGACTTTGTGTGGCGTAATAATTAAGTCGTCTTCGTAAGCATGGCTGGCAGTAACACCCGGCAGTGTGGCAGTTGGCATCACCGCCCCCAGATGACACGCAAATGCCGCTGTAATACCGGTGCCGACATACTGCAATAGAATCGGCGTGTTCGCAGCAGCGAATGCCCAACCCGATGCCAACGCGCTTTTGATGCTCTCGTGGCTACACAGCGCACCGTCAAAATCGCCTGCTCGAAGTCCAATCCAAGGACCCGAAGGTTGACGCGACGCACCTTCCCGGATAACACCTACCCCGTGCAAATAAAACGGAATCCGAATCCCCTGATGCAACCGCCGCCAGCCCTCCACATCATACGCAAAAATCGGTTCCTCAAGCCCCTTAACAACCGGAATTTTCTCCAATTCCCGCAAGATAGGCAGTGCCTTCTCAACGTTAATCAACGAACCATTAAAGTCAAACTCCACACGAAAGTCCGGTGGCGCAACCTCTTGAATTGCATTCGATTGCTCAATGACATCGTAGAATGCACGTGCCTTACACTTCAGACCGCGATATCCACGTTCAGCGGCAACCTGAATCTCGTCGGCAGTATCTTCGGGAGACATACAGGGCATCCACCAACCCATCGCAACCCACTGTCGAACCTGTTGTCCCATCAGTTTCCATGCAGGCAAGCCGAGGTGTTTTCCCATCAAATCATAGCACGCCATATCAAGGTTAAAACGCCCCTCCCCCATGACGTGATCAAACGGGTTTGTACCGAGATAGGTGTCCAACACCTCTTGCTCAAAAGGCGGTCCTGGATTTTCTCCGAGACCGATGAGACCGGTATCGGTATGAAATTTGTATACTGTGACCAACTCGGTCATCGCAAAGTGGTAATATTTTTTCCGAATCCGCTCTTCGTAAGGTACCCGCAACGGAATCGCTTCAATTTCAGTAATTTTCATCTATCATCATCCTCACGGCACCAACTGCACCTTAATCGAATCCGATCCTTTTTGAACCATCTCAAACCCTGTCAGATAATCCTCCAACGGCTACTGATGCGTCACAATATGCTCGACCTCGATTAAACCGCGATGGATATAATCAATCGCCAGCGGATACGCATATGGACCTAAATGCGAACCGTGGATATTCAACTCTTTCGTATCACCGATGATCGTCCAATCTACAGTCACCGGTTCCCGCATCACACTGAACTCAACAAACGTGCCTGCTTTCCGAATCATGTGCAGCCCTTGCTCAACCGCCTTTGGATGTCCCGTCGCCTCAATATAGACATCACATCCGTAGCCTTCCGTCAAATCTAACACCTCTTGGACAGCATCCGTCTCCGACGGGTTGATCCCAATATCCGCGCCCAACTTCTTCGCAACCTCTAACCGTTTCGGCATCAGGTCAATAGAGATAAGCACACCGGGATTTTTCAACTTCGCCGCACCAATCATGCCGAGACCGAGCGTTCCCGCACCTGCAACCACAACAACATCACCAAACTCAATGTTACCCCGTTGCACGGCGTGAATGGAACAAGCAAGCGGTTCAATCACTGCTGCATTTACTATTGGAATATCAGAAGGCACCTTGTAGACGAGTGAACGTGCCGGAAACTTCATATAGTCCGCCATACCACCATTGACAACCGGTTGAAACCCATAGATATTATGGACCTGGCAGAGCCAATACTTCCCCGTCCGGCAATATCGACATTCCCAACACGGAACAATCTGCTCAGCGATGGCACGGTCACCGATTTCGAGATTGTATTTCTCGGCTGCCCCCGGACCGAGTTCTACGACCTCACCGATGAATTCGTGACCAGCGATAACAGGTGCCTCCACATACGGCAGACGGTGTTCGTCACCCCAGAAAAGCGGTGCGCCTGTATAGCATTTGATGTCGCTCGCACAAACGCCGCAGGCATTCACCTTAATAACGACTTCATCGGGACCCGCCTCCGGCATCGGGACCTCTTCAAGACGATAGTCCCACGGTTCGCGACACATAATCGCACGCATCGTTTTCGGCATTCAGAATCTCCTTATGGAATTCAGAGCAGCATTGTAGGTTGGGTTGAACGGACACCATCAAAACCGTGAAAAGTCGTAGAAAAATGAAGTACTCTCCATACATGCCACATCAAACAGAAAGGGAGTGAAACCCAACGTTTTTGTTTTAAAGTTTTTAGGACTTTGACGGTATGAAGTTGGGTTTCACTGCGTTCTTGAGTATATCTAATGACATGTTGGATTTGCGGGTATTTAGAACGTCCGCATTTGTCTTCTCAACCCGTTCAACCCAACCTACAGAAACCGTTGAGGCCTACGGTTGCGCGTAGACCCGCATCTAAGGATGGTGTAAAATGTGGTAGGCAGCGATACCTAAGGAGACATGAACGTTCAGCGAGGCACCCGCCCCATACATCGGAAGGAAAACTATCATATCGCAGACAGCAAGCGTTCGTTTCGTTACGCCGTGGTCCTCGTGTCCGACGATAAGGCAGATTTTCTTTGGATAGTCCACCGCATCATAGCGAATTGATTGCGCTGTAACCTCCAAAGCACAACTCGTGTAACCCTCTGCTTTGAGTGATACAATCGCGTCCGCTGCCTGTTCCGTATACCGCCATTTTACCCGTCGATGCTTCCCGCGTGCGACTTTGCGAACGAGCGGATGCGGCGGTTGCGCGCTGATGCCTGTTAGGATAAGTTCTTTCACACGGCACGCATCCGCTATCCGAAAGGCAGAACCAACATTAACCGGGTCTTGCACGTCTTGTAGGATAAAAACCAGTTCTCTTTTTGGCGGTTCTGTCTGCTTCAGAAAATCTTTGAGCGGTTTACCGCGTAATTGTTTCATATTTTATGAAAACATCAGGGTTACAAACCCCTCCCACAAGAGATCGATAATTGGAAGCATCAAGGGTTACAAACTTTTCCCACAAGAGATAAGCTATGCAGCCTTGCGTTGTATCAAACGTCGCCTTGCGCTGGCACGTGCAAGTCCGACATCCAACGTAATATGCGGGTAATCTGTCATACCGAGATTAATTGCGTGCGCCGTTTCGAGATTGAAACCCCACTCAATCCATTCCGGTATATCTGCCTCTGGAACATCACCCGCTACGACAACCTTCATGATACTGATACCTTTCCCGATGTTGTATGCGCGTTGGATGTACGCAAGATGCTTGTCAAGGGAGCCACCCTCTAACATCCGACCCTCTTTGTTCGCCGTCGCAAGGATAACCTCAATTTCAGGGTGATCAATTACGGCATCCATCACTGTACCTGTATGAATATGGGTAGAACAGCCGATGACTCGGATTTTGCCAGCGGCTTTTGCTTCTCGGAACGCGTCTAATGCCCCCTCACGGGACACCAAATCTTCAGGCGTGGAGATGCCATGCAACAATAAAACATCTAAGTAATCCGTTTGCAGCTCCTGAAGCGAACGCGTAATGCTCGCCTTGGCACCTTCATAATCTTTCGCGCCGGTCTTCGTTTGAATGACCACTTCGTCCCGAAAAATCTGGCGGACAGCCTCTCCGAGATGCGGTTGCGTCCCGTAACCCTCGGCGGTATCCCAGAAGGTAACGCCTTCATCAAGTGCTTTCAACATCAATTTGCTACCGGCTTCAACGGTATCGCAGGTGTTCTTAATTCGTCCCGCACCGAAGCAGAGCCGTGAGATTTCTAAACCCGTTTTCCCGTACGCTAAATATTCCATTGTGTCCTCCACATCCAGTCGTTGTTTTTTCAACAGATGTTTGTGTGACCATGATTCCCTAAACTGGTTCAGATGTCCTTTGATATACTTTAACCGAATTTCGCCCAAAAATGCAACCCTTTTTTCTCAGATGCCTTTTTTCTTGGTAACAAACCCCTTTTCAGGTATCATAGAAGATAAGTTCGCAAGCCTTACCAATTTTTTCAACACCTGTTTAGATGCATCAAAATATTATGAAACTCAGTGGACATACACTTTTCAATAACACACCCGTTGAAATCACCATCGCTGATGACCATGTTCAGTCAATTCGTGAAGTGACCACCGCCGACAGCGAAATATGGATCGCCCCTGCTCCAATAGACATTCAGGTGAACGGCTTCGCAGGATTCGATCTCAATGTTGCCACCGTTACACCAGAGGATGTCTGTGCGATGGTGCGTGCCCTTTGGCGTGTCGGCACCGGTTTCTTATGTCCAACAGTCGTGACTGCCTCTTTTGAAAGAATTAGCAACTCCCTGCGTGCTATCGTAGAAGCATGCAAAGCGGATGCTTTGGTTGCCCACTCCGTGCTTGGGATTCATCTTGAGGGACCGTATATATCTCCAGAGGACGGACCACGTGGAGCACACCCGCTCGAACATGTCAGAGATCCGGATTGGGACGAATTTCGGCAGTGGCAGGACATCGCCGAAGGTAATATTTCCATCGTAACCCTCGCACCTGAGAAAAAGGGGGCGATCCGGTTTATCGAAAAACTGGTTGCGAATGGAATTGTGGTCGCATTGGGACATACGAACGCTTCAGCGGATGATATCCAAGCCGCAATTGATGCTGGGGCGAAACTTTCAACACACCTCGGGAACGGGGCACACGCTCTAATCCGACGGCACCCCAACTATATCTGGGAACAACTCGGTGCCGATGAACTCTGGGCAAGTCTCATCGTTGATGGACATCATCTACCACCTTCTGTCGCCAAGTCAATGATACGCGCGAAGACGCTTGATCGATGCGTCCTCGTCAGCGACGCAGTGGCCTTGGCTGGCATGGAACCGGGTACATATCAGTTTGCTGAAAGATCTGTAGAATTGACAACAGATCGGTGTGTCCGCTTGGTTGGCACGGAATATCTCGCTGGTTCCGCTATCGAATTGGCACGCGGCGTTGAAAATAGTGTCCGATTTGCTGGCATTTCGCTTAAAGAAGCCGTATCACTCGCCACGTTACAACCGATGCATCTGCTCAATGCAAAAGCACAAGTAGAATCAGAAACAAACCTAATCCTCTTTGAGTGGGACACAGCACAATATGAAAACAATTTGATCGGAACAATTGTCGGCGGCGAGTTAGTCTATCACACAGAGGCACCACAATAATACAATATCGGAGGGAATACACAATGGACGGTTATTACGGCATTGGAGAAGTATTCGTTAAAGTTGCAAACCTTGAGCGTGCAGCGGAATTTTATCGAAATCTACTCGGCTTTGAAATGGTAGAACGGAACAATCGGCAGCTTTATATCTACTTAGAAAACGGACATCTTGTCCTCAAGGAAGCTGGAAGCCCTGGACACGACGCGGGGGGTCCGATGCACTTCGCTTTTGTAACAAGCACCGAACGGATTAACCAACTCGCTAAACAATTCGCAGCTTTACCTTACCGGACTCGTGGTCCTTTTGATTTTGATGACCCACGCGGCAAATGTCGTGCTTTTTTTATCTTCGATCCAGACGGAAATGAAATTGAGTTTAATGACCTCTACTGCCCAGCCGACTCGACTTAGGGATTACTATATATCGTGAGGAAAACCTAAAATGCTAACCTCTGCAGAAATCAACGCCTTTGTTGAAAACGGATATATCATTCGTAAGGGGGCACTCTCCGAAACCGACATCCAATCCTATCAACGGGCTATTGATTGTATACTCCATAAGTGTCGCGTTGAAGGGTTACACGCTGATCACCTACGCTATATAGATGGCGAACGCGATGACATCTGGGGTGTCAATAATATTTTTCATCCGAGCATTCGCGAGCAGGCACTTGTGGACGCACTTGCACACCCGCAGATATTGGATGTCATTGAAGCACTCATTGGGGAAAGGCTGAGGTATCACCTCTGTACCCTCCTCGTTAGTTCTGAACAAAAACCGTATCATATCAATTGGCATCGGGACGCTGCATCCGATGGAGAAGTGCCGCTTGAAACCCTCCTCGGTCGGCTTAGGAGCCATGTACAACTCAACGGTGCCCTATACAATGATGAGACCCTTTACATCGTACCCGGCAGCCATCGACGTGAACTCACGGATGCTGAACGCGCAATCATACAGCAGACACCAAAAGCAGTAATGCCGAATCAACTTGTTGTCAAACTGAAAGCCGGGGACATCGTTTTTTATAATTCAAGTTTACTCCACAAAGGTTACAACCTTGACGGGTCAAAACGGCAGACCCTCCACTATGCTGTCCTTGTCGCCCCGCCAGAGAACGAACCACCAAATCCAGAAAGTCCAACAAGTCAGGAGTGGCTTAATGAACCCACTTTCCTCAACAGTCTTCCCGATCGGCTCAAACCGCTCTTTGACAACTGGTTAAAATACGGATAGCCACGATAAACAGCACACTAATCTTTCTGGCAGATCATTGCCGTGATCCAACATAGCCGTTTGAGGAAGGGGAGGCATTTAAGGAGAGATGTATCAATCGCTTTGAGCAGACGGAGGGACGCTCTATAAAAGGTTGGGATAACGATGCACTTCTGCCAGAACAGCGCACTCACCGCCGAAAGATGAAACTCCCGATGTTCCAACCTCTCAAATTCAGCACCGACGGTCTCAATATCTCGGACTGAGAAATAGCGCAATTTTCCCGAATACTTCAGAAACACCTTGCGATAGAACCAAACCATCGGGTGATAGCGCATATTTTCAATGAAAATCGCCTTTCCACCGGGTTTGAGGACGCGGTAACACTCTTTTGCAGTTTGCGCATGCTCTGTAAATACCAACACAGATTTGGAGATTATGAAATCGAAGGTATTGTCTGGAAACGCGAGGTGCATCGCATCCATCAACGCAAAGTCAACAGATTCGCCAACGTTGTGTTCCGATGCTCGCGCCTGTGCTTCAGCGAGCCGAAACGGGAGTAAATCAATCCCGACAACAGATGCACCCCGTTTCGCTAACAGCGTCGCAGTGCCACCTGTCCCAGTCCCTAATTCCAGTATCTTTTTTCCTTCCAAAGTCCCCATTTTCGGGAGCACATACTCGAAAACAGGGACGTAGAAGTCTTCCCACCAGAGCAAGAGGTTTGATTCAACAGTGTCGGCACGACCATCGGATGCAAGCAAACTTAAATTTTCCCCATCTTTCGTAGAGCGTCAATGCAACGTTCAGCACACTCAATCGGTGGGTAGGGGTAACTCTCCTGCTCGACAATGTACCACTCGGTGCCACCGACAGTTTCACAGGCATGGAACACATCGTCCCAAGGGATCTCACCTTCACCAATGAGTGCCTCGCCATTCGTGGCGGAGTATTCTTTGATATGTACCAGTTTCGACCTACCCGGATAGCGTTCAATAAACGATACAGGGTCAGAACCGGCACGCAGTGTGTGACCAATATCAATTTGCATCACGACATCATCGCGGGTGTTACTGCCGAACGTATCCCACGGAACTTTACCCTCCATTGATTCAAATTCAACGGTGTGGTTGTGGTAACCGGAAAACATTCCTTGGTCAGCAATTTTTTCGGCAATGCCGTTGAAGATTTTCGCTGTGTTGAGCCATGCCTGCTGCGAATTGCGATATTCTTCGGATAACCCCGGCACAATCAGATACGGATTACCGAGGACTTGATTGAACTCGACCGTTTTGGCAAGTTCATCACCGAGAAGCGTGTTCAATCCCGTATGCGTCCCAGCAACTTTCAATCCAAGGTCATCACACATCTCTCTTAATTCTTCGGCACTCCGGTCGTAGTAACCTGCAAACTCAACACCTTCATAACCCATCTGTGCAACTGATTGGAGCGTTAAAGATAGGTCGCCAGCACAATCGTCTCTGACGGAATACAACTGTAATGCAATCGGAATTCTATCGCTCATTGCGTCTTGTTTCTCCAAAATTTTTATGATATCGGCAAGTTAACGACCTGCCCACTATCTGCTGATACCAATCCCGCTTCAAGGATTTCTTGAGCATCTCGACTCACTTTGGGACTACACAAGCCTTCAATAGGTTCGCCTGTCTCTAAGCAGTGGATAAAATATTCCGCAGCGTTGCGCTGACCTTCTGGAAGTTGCTCAGGCGTTACCACCTCGGCATCACTGCCTGCTGGATGTAGATGTACTTCGTTGCCACTTACCATCAACGCACCCTCAGTGCCATAAACCACTGGGTTCGGTGTAACATAACCGACCTTTTGCGTCCAAGACGCTTCTGTAATTCCGAAAGCGTTACCATATTTCATGACGATGACAGCATTATCATCAGGAATCGGATAATCTTTCACGAAAGTGCCGCGGAACGCCGTCACCTGCTGAGGGGTACCGAGGAGGTAGGCACACATATCAGCACAATAACAGCAATAATCCATCAACGCACCAGCCCCATTTTTCTCCTCATCGTAGAGCCATTCGTAGAAGTAACGAGAGCATCCGATTTCCTTCGGTCCATTGTGCGCAGAACGCCACTTAAAGTAGAAAATGTCACCAATAGCACCATCCTGGATGAGATTCATCGCTGTATTGAGTGCTGGACTCCACGCCGTGGGCCAATTCACCATCAGTAAAATACCGGCATTCTCTGCGGCAGCAACCATCCGGTCCGCCTGCGAGAGGCGCGCCGCCATCGGTTTTTCTGAAACGACGTGGACACCCTTTGCTGCTGCAGCCTCAACGATGTCGGCTCCAGCGTTATTCTCTGCCGATGCTTGGACGATGTCCAATTCCTCTTCCTCTATCATCTCTTGCCAAGAGTCATAGATGTTCTCAACACCTGTTTCGCTACTAAATTGTGTGCGTAATTCCGCATTGACATCGCCTGCAGCGACGATTTTAACGTTCGGATGTGCTTTCCAGTGACGAAGTTCGCCCCAGACATGGTCATGCACGAGGGACGCGAAGCCAATGCGATATGTTTTTGACATCAATAATGCCTCCTATAGGCGCGCTGAACCAGCACGCAATGTATGTATGCTTAAAAAAAGCGTGTCTACAATCAAATTTTTCTATTCTTCAGCCCGAACCGCTATTTTAATGGCTGTTTCACCGTTAATACGATACCCACCATCAAGTGCTTTAAAACCGTCTTCAACCTGTGAAAGTGGCAGCTGGTGACTAATCATGTCAGCAAAGGGCAGTCCGCTCT
>JAPPDN010000181.1:0-4658 GCA_028824575.1 Candidatus Poribacteria bacterium
CAGGTTGATTCCGTTGTATCCAAATCAGTTTCGGGAGGGTATGGATATCGCTTATCGGCATCCCGGTGATTTGCATCACTTCAAGAGGCGTTATGTGTTGCTTTAGTTCGTCGCAGATGCCTGCTGTGCGCGCATCGAAAGTTGTAATCGCGTTCGCTAAAACCTGTCCGTCTGCAGACACTGGTGTTACGGCTTCACCTTGTGAGGCGACGCTGATTGCCTCAATAGGATCGGATTTCGTTTCTGTCGCAACCTGCTGAATGCCGGTCGCGATGTTTTCCCAGACGACATTCGCGTCGAGTTCCGACCAGCCGGGTTGCGGATGGGTCAACGGATATTCGCCATACGCCTGCGCGAGCAGCGTCCCGTCCTCACGAAATGCGATGACTTTACACCCTGTCGTGCCAACATCAATCCCCAAAAGACTCATTGCTATGTTCTCTCCTTGATACAAGATGCGATTATCATACAATAGGTCGCAAATTAATTCAAGATTTGGTTTTTGGGTTATTGGTTGTCGGTGGTCTGATTCGGATTCACTATAAGCGCATCGCTTTTCCGTCATTTTCACATTTTGATTTTCAATGTTATATCGCCTTTCGAGAATCCTGCATTCTCTAAATGTGTTTCTAACTGTGAAACATAGGTCGCAGTTAGGCGTTCCACTGCCTGATTCAAGGTCTCAGCTATCCAGACTGCAAAGTCTTTGAGCGTCTCATATTGATCTGTCTTGAAATGATACGTCTCGCCATTGATGACGAGTTCCAGCGGTTCGCCACTTTCGGCATTTTCTAAAGAGATCTCTTCATCCGGTGGAACAACTGCTGCCTCCGCGTGCGTTAATCCAAGTCCTGTCACTGCCTCGCGTATGTATGCCTCAATCTGATGGGCATCCCAACTATTGTTGGCAGCTCGGACGATTGCCTCTGTGACAGTATTCATCGGAATGTGTAGGTCGCCTACCAACCAATCTTGCGTCACCAGATACTCTTCTCCGCGCCATGTATAAATCAACATTTTCTTAATTCCTTTTCTAAAATTTTCGTGCCATGTTGTATTTCATTGAGAATCCAAAACGGATACCCAAAAACTGAGATAACCAATTGCGTAATTTCTGTTCGCTGTTCGACTGATTTTATTTAAATTTATTTATATTTACATATTTAAGTTTACATTATCTATGATAACATATATAATTTAGAGATGCAAATTTATTTTATTTCTAACATGAATTTGGCATAAATGTATAGTTTGGAAACCCGACACATTCTCACGTTTTATTTATTTTAATTGGGGAACGCTGGGATGTCACTTCTACAAGAGAATAGTGGGTGTCTGAGTGTTTACACAAAGAAAGTTGACAAAATATGAGGTTTTAAAGTAGAATTTAGGATAACCAACATTTTCTGGCACTTAGGCGCAGACATTCAATAGCAATAAGGAGATTGACATGCTAACGCAAGAACAGGTTGACTTTTACAATGAGAACGGCTATCTCAAGGTTGACCAACTTTTCGCACCAGAGGAGACGAAAGAACTGGCATCCGAAATGGTGCAGATTATTAATAACTGGGGACAGGAGACAATCGGTTGGCCGGGCCCTTGGCGTACACGCTACCTCAAAGAAGAGGATCAGCAGACGACGAAGGCTGTCTTTATGCACAACCCACACTTCTACTCGGCTACATGGGGTAGAGTGATCTTTCATGAACGACTGACAGGTGCTGTGCGGTCACTTATCGGTGATACGATCCAGTGGCATCATACGGTACTCCATGCGAAGCCGCCGGAAAAAGGCACACCGTTCCCGATGCATCAGGATTATCCGTTCTACCCGCACGATGGTCTCGACTTCGTTGATTGCCTCGTCCACCTCGATGATGCCCCGTTTGAAAGTGGCGCGCTGCGGGTTGTTCCGGGCAGCCATAAAGAGGGACCTCGCGAACACATTACAGGTGAAGGTACTGCTCCGCATCTGCCGACTGATAAATTTCATCCAGATTTCATTGATTCAATCCCGATACCTGCCAAAGCGGGTGATGTGATTTTCTTCAGTTACTGCCTCATCCACTGGTCAGAAGTCAATAGGACGGATCAGTGGCGGAAAGCGGTTCGATTCGGGTATCACACCCCAGAGATGCGTCCCGTTGGACGTGCTCCAGAAGAGCCCTATAACAATATTATGGCGGGTGGGTTCAAATTGAATCCGACATCTGGAGAGGTAATGGCTTAGGCGCAACAAGTTCACAACTCTATGGATTAAAAAGGTGCTGGCGAGGCTGAAATCCTTCTCTTTATTTTACACGGCTGGAATCTGCCTCGCCAGTGGAACATAATGTCTCATATTTTCTTTAAACGGTTCACTACCCTCTTCATACTAAGCATATGCTTGGTTTACACAACTCAGGTTTCCGGTCAAGAGGCTTCGACCTCGCTCGCTGAACAGGTATTTCAAGAATACCAAGAACTTCTGCAACGAGAAGATGTTCAAGAAGTCCTGCCAACAGTTCTTATTGAGCTCAAGAAACCGGAGAACCAATTGCTTTTAACGCCTGCGACTATAAACGCAGTCCTGGATGATCCGGACATCCTCAAGACCCTTATACCAGATATCAGTGATGAATTTATAAGGATGTTAAAAGAGGATACTGACGTCCAAATGATGCTTAGGGATCCTGATGTTCAAACGTTACTCCAAGATAGTGAAGCGATCGATGAACTTGCCAGTCTACTTGAAATAGAAGCATTCACACTTGCACCACTGATTTTTGACAGGTATCAAATGCTTTTTCAACGCGAGGATATTCGGGAGCTGCTGCCGGACGTTCTCACAATACTTAAGCACCCAGATACACAAGCACTTTTGCAACCTGCTACGATCAAACTGGTAGCAGAGGATCCGGACCTACTGAAAACAATCGCTCCAGAGATCGAGGATAGATTCATAATGCTCCTCAAGGACGACGCGGAGGTTAAGGTGTTCATCAATGATCCGGAAGTTCATACGTTACTCCAGAACCCTGCGGAAATTGATGAACTTGCGAGACTCCTCAGCGTCGAACCACCCTTAATTGTTGTCAGTATAGTACCTGCCTCGATTGAATCCCCCGGTATTGGTGAACAGTTCAGTATCACTGTTGATATTGCTAACGCCCAAAATGTAGCAGGTTATCAGCTATCACTTCAATTCGACTCGGCGGCACTTCAATATATCTCGTGGGAACAGGGAACGTACCTTCCGGGTGCCCTCTTTTCCCTCCCTGCGACTATTAGAGCGGACGAGATAACTCTCGCATCGACAGCCCGCACGGCAGCAGATGCCACACAAGGCACCTTATTGACAATAACGTTTGAAGTAGTGGCTGTAAAAGCCTCGACGCTTTCATTAAGCGAGGTCATCCTTTCGAGTAGTATCGGAACAGAACTTCTTGTGACGACCGAAGATGGTGAAATCGTTGAGCCACCAACACCGCCGTGGGATGTTAACAAAGATGGTGTAATCAATATTCTGGATCTAACTTTGGTAGCAGCGAATTTTGGGCAGGCGGGACCTACACCCGCTGATGTCAATGGAGATAACGTTGTGAATATCTTAGATTTAACACTGGTTGCGAGCCATTTTGGTGAATAGAAGTCATCTCATGAACAAATTAGGGCGAGGCACAGAGGCCTCGCCCAACATAATCAGGAAACTTTTATCCTTACTTTGAGGTCCGGTGCGGTTAGGAATGCAGATCGCATGTGAACCGCCCTACCTTGCTTAAGACTACGGTCAGCGGCGTTTCACATTGCCCCAGGTGGTTGTGAGTTTACCTCCCGGCTGCACCGCCAACCCACCAATTGTTTTCATGGCAAGATTCATCTCATCAATATCAATCACGCGGTCCCACATATAGACCTCAGCGATGACGGCATTTAGCCACTGTCCATCTTCACGGTGTGCGATGAACACAGGACGATTGCCCTCCTCACAGGGTCCGTTGCCGTTATCACCGGCTTCCGCGACAGGATTTTTGGCGCCATCCACGTAAACTTTCACGCCTTCCTTGAGTTTAAACGTGCCGCATTGGTGGATCCATTTGCCTTGTGGCGCAGTGCCAGCGGTGCTCGGCTCTGAAACGCCTGAACCCGGGCACGTCCAAACCGACATCCCGGCTCCGAAGTTGTCGTAGATATAGAGCGCGAATTCCCACTGATTGGCATTGCCTTTCATGACGATAGGCTGACGGGTCTGTCCATGGGCGTCGGTACCAACCTTTAGCGGTTTGACCCACGCACAGATAGTCATACCCTTCTTATCGTTGAAATGTGAATCGATATCCTTCTTCTGCCCCGCCATATCAATCATGACATAGGTTGATTTGCCATCAAATTCCATCGCTTTGCGGATGTCATCGTGTTTGGCATCAACCCATTTCGGGGCAGTTTTGCTGAGTTCTGTGTCAAAACTGTGGGGTCCATGATCACTAACCTTATTCCCCGCTCCCTCATTCAGAGGCAGATACATCCAAAGCCCATCCTCAATATCCGCAGCATTCACGAGCAATATTGATACGGAGAACACTGTTATTAACCCGATACAAAACATAATCTGACGCATTTTTTCCTCCTTTGACGTTAATTGGGTTAGCGGCGTTTGATGTTGCCCCAGGTGGTTG
>JAPPDN010000181.1:4668-9149 GCA_028824575.1 Candidatus Poribacteria bacterium
AGTTTACCGCTTGGTTGAACCGGTGTTAATCCACCAATTGTGTTCATGGCAAGATTCATTTCATCAATATCAATGACGCGTTCCCAGATATAAACTTCAGCGATGACGGCATTTAGAAACTGCCCATCCTCACGGTGTGCGATGAATACAGGACGATCGCCTTCTTCGCAGGGGCCGTTACCGTTATCATCTGCTTGTGCGATGGGATCTTCGTTCCCATCCACGTAGACCCGTACGCCCTCTTTTAACTTAAACGTGCCGCATTGGTGAATCCATTTATCTTGCGGCGCAGCGTCAGCGGTGCTCGGCTCCGAGACCCCTGAACCCGGACACGTCCAAACCGACATCCCTGCTCCGAAGTTGTCGTAGACATAGAGCGCGAACTCCCACTGATTGGCGCCACCTTTCATGACAACGGGCTGACGGGTCTGTCCATGCGTATCGGTTGCAACGTCTAACACTTTCACCCAGGCGCAAATAGTCATCCCCTTTCCCTCGTCGAAATGCGAATCGATGTCCTTCCCCTGCCCCGCCATGTCAATCATGACATAGTTTGACTTACCATCAAATTCCATCGCTGTTGCGATGTCGTTATGTTCGGCAGCCACCGATTTCGGAGGAACTTCACTGAGTTCGGTATCAAAATTGTTGGGACCGTGGTCGATGACCTGTTCGCCTGCCCCTTCGTTGAGTGGTAAATACATCCAAAGTCCATCTTCAATATCCGCAGCGTTCACGAGAACGGTTGGTACAGAGAACACTGCTATCCATAAAATACAAAACACAACCTGACGCATTTTTTTCTCCTTTGGCGTTAATTATGGACTTCCACAAACCGCTTTACGCCCAATTCTATTGAAAAGCCACTCTTTTCAAAGGTGGATGCTGAAAATTGTGCCCGTGAGTCCTGGATTAAATTAAACAGTATTAAATTAAACAGTTTGTTAATAAACAGGTTCGGATTTTCTGTTGGAAGTTTTGGAAACCTACAATTTGCATGCTACAACGTCAAAATATAGCATGTTGATCTGGTTTCTGAACGACGTTTGAAAAGAAAAGAGGTCGCGAGCGACAAAAACACCCAAGCAAAACACTCGCGCCTACAAATACAGATACGATTAATTTTGACGCGCGGCGCGCACTTGAGCCACCCGCAGTAAGTTCTGCGTCTCAACTGCTTCGGGATTTAGTTGTAAAGCTCTTTCAAAAGCCTTGACGGCTTCGGGGTATGCGTCCTGTTTTGTATGGCATACACCGAGTTCGTGATACGCTTTCGCGTTTTTTTTTTTTTTTTTCGTTATTGTCGTGAAGGCTTCTATTGCTTCGGCGAACTGTTCTGTGTCTCGGTAAATGTAGCCAAGCTGCATCAGCGCATCGGTGAAGTTTGGTTGCAGGACCATCGCCTGCTTGAGTGCGACTGTGGCTGCTGGTAACATGCCTTTATGCCTGTAAGCGAGACCAATCCCATAATGCGCGTAGACGAGCGTTGGATCACGCATGAGTGCCTTCTGGTATTCGGCGATAGCCTCATCAAGCCGTCCCGCTAATCCATGGACTCTGCCTAAGTCCACATAAGCCTCCGCCATGTCAGGGCGTAATTGAATAACACGCTTATACGCAACAGTCGCTTCGGTAAGCTTCCCCTGCATGACATACACTGTGCCTAAATTATGATGTGCCTCAATCAACGTCGGCTTTATCTTAATAGCTTGCTGGTAAGCCGATGCCGCGTCTTGGAGTCTACCAACACGTTGGTAAGCGGTTCCTCGGTTATTGTAGTCCTGTGCAGAGGGTGAAACCGCTGATTTCGTCGGTGTCGCGGATGTAGACTGTTCTTTTGCTGGCGTTTTTTCGTTACTTTGGCATCCGCTAATTAGCCCTAAAATTGTCAGAAAGAGACATCCATATACTCGCAGTTTCATTTTTCGGATGCTCCTTCGGTTGCCTCTATAAGTTGGTTCGCTTTGAGTTCTACATACCGGTCTATCTCGCCGGAGGGCCATAGGATTTCAAGGTTTGCAACTATATCACTATTCCCCAACCCGAAAGTCAATACCACTTCACTTTGAGAACAGTAACTGCTGCCTGTACGGATCATCTGCTGCTGGACAGTGTTGTCTGATGTCAATCGGATTTTAGCCCCGATTCCATCACGGTTGCTACGGGTACCTATTGTTCTGACTCGGAGGTAATTATACGATGGCGTACTGTCGTTACGCAGGAGCGACACTTTGCCATGCGCTTGCGTCGCGCCGTTGTTGCTTACAAGAAGGTCAAGATCACCGTCATTATCGTAATCGCCATAAGCGCATCCGCGTCCAACACTTGCGCGTGTAAGTCCAGCATGTTTAGCGATATCTTGAAATGTTCCATCACCACGATTTCGGAACAGCGAAGGCATTTGCGCATACGGGGTATGCTGCTGATAGCGCGACACCTCTGGTTCAATATGTCCATTAACGCAAAACAGGTCAAGTGCGCCGTCTAAATCACAATCGAAAAACAGGAGTCCAAACGTTAGTAAACGGTGGCTTGCAGCCCCAATTTTTACGTTATCTGCTCTATCCGTAAAATAGGAGTCATCGGGTTCGGCATAAAAGAATGCGGTTTTCTCATTGCTAAAATTGCCAATAGTGATTGCGATACCATCGCTATTATAAATATCCGCAGCATCAATCCCCATACTGCCGCGCGCCTTCCCTGTCTCGCTGAAGGCGATTCCCATGACAAGGGCTTCATCAGTAAATGTGCCGTCCCCGTTATTCCGGTATAGAAGATTAGGTTCGGTATCGTTCGCGACAGCGAGATCAATCCAACCGTCGCGATTGTAATCCAGAAGCGTAACACCGAGCGATTTACCTATCGGGTTGGAAAGTCCGGCTTCTGATGTCTTGTCGGTAAACGTGCCGTCCCCTCGGTTACGATAGAATCGACAGGATTGCCCGGTATAAACATTTGGCGTGCAATAGGTGCGCGGTGGCGGTATCTCACCTGCGATATTCACGACACACGGAATATCGGTTTCAGGTGTCCAATCAACGTAGTTGCAAACAAAGAGATCTAACCAACCATCGTTGTCGGCATCAAAGAAGGCAGCACTTGTCGACCAACTTGTATCGCCCACATTTGTAAATTCGGTAACATCCGTGAAAGTCTGGTCGCCGTTGTTTCGGAAGAGCCGGTTTTCACCGACATTGGTAAAGTAGATGTCGGGGTCGGTATCGTTATCGTAATCGGCAACGGTTATACCCATGCCGTACATCGGGACACCCAGTGCTGCTGCTTTGGTAACATCAATAAACTTTCCGTTTCCGATGTTTCGGTAGAGCCGAGGGGTATGGGTCGGGTCTACGAGCGTCAAATTTGTGCCGTTCGCGAGTAGAATGTCCAAGTTCCCGTCGGCATCGTAATCCAAAAAGGCGCAGCCAGCTCCCATCGTTTCAGGCATATAACGTTTGCCGGTTGCCCCCGTGAAGTGCTGAAATTCGATACCCGCTGCGTCGGTGACATCCGTAAATCTTACATCTGCTTTCGCAGGAATGCAGAGCCAGATAAGAACAAACGCGAAAACAAAAGCCCGCATATTGTGTTTTATGAATAGGACTTACGGAAACAAGTTTCCATGATTAAATCAACGAACCTTTTTTGAAGCTGCGCAACTCTTTTACTGTTGATTCTGATTTTATCATAGACAACAAAAAATTACAATTAAATTATTCAGGACTTACGCAAATTGAATGGGAAAACGGTATATTTTGCTGATTTAACCCCCTAAATCCCCCTTATCAGGGGGACTTTAAGAGAAAATGCGTAAGTCCGATTATTATCAAAATTAGGGATATGTGGTTTTAGGTGTTTTATACTTACGGAGCTAAAATGTAGAAATCTTTTCTTGACTATTTTTGATAAACCTGTTATGATTCTGTTATCATTTCCAATTAATATGCTGTAACGCGGTTAAGAGAGGATTTCCGCCAGTTCCAGCACTATTATTTAAACAAAACCCTCTTCCGAAATACGAGATAGTTAAAATGCTGAAGTTCACTCAGGCTCAACCTAAACTATGGACTTTGCCTGAGCAGAAACCTTATCTATAAGAGCGCATAACTTTCGCATTTTAGTGTTATGAAGTATGTCAACATAAGGAGGAGTAAACAATGAAAGCCAGATTGGTATGGACTGGGATAGTCGTTCTATTTATTGCAGGTATGTTCACCGCTTCAAGTTATGCCGTGTTAGACCCTGATACTATCGTAGGTATATGGAAATTTGATGAAGGTAAGGGCGATACTGCAAAAGACGCTTCTGAAAACGGGAACGACGGGACACTCATGAGTAAACCGAAGTGGGTGGATGGCAAATTTGGCAAGGCGCTTGAGTTTGATGGCACAAACTTTGTGGATATGGGAAATGATGAATCACTGCAGTTCCACGGAGATGTGACAATTGTTGTTTGGGTGAGACCTGAAAGCGTGGCTGGT
>JAPPDN010000706.1 GCA_028824575.1 Candidatus Poribacteria bacterium
GGCAAACGGTTTAATTACGATTCCAACGGCTACAACGCTACAAGCTGGCGAAAAAGTGGATGCCCAATTTCTGTTCTAAGCAAGGCACGAAGGAGCTTTCCATGATTGTAGATACACATGTACATGTCTGGGAAATCGATCCTCCGAAATATCCTGTCGGTCCTACTGCTCCAAGTTGGAATTCTTATCCCGATGAACCCGGTACCGCTGATGAACTCTTGGCAGAGATGGATGCACACGGTGTAGACTGGACGGTGTTGGTGCAAACGAGTTGGTCGACTTGGGATAACGGTTACATCGCGGATTCAGTAGAACGGTTTCCAGACCGATTCATCGGACACGGCTTAATTGATCCACAAGATCCAAGCAACGCCGAGCAGGTCTGCTATTGGATAAAGGACCGGCGTTTGGCGGGTTTCCGTTTCCATCCGATGTATTATCCTGATGAAAAGATATTGCTAACCCAACAGAACGGACCGATGTGGGAGGAGATTGCGGCACTGGACGCAATTATCCAATTTCACCTTCGCGCGGAGTTCGCAGATCAGGTCGCTGTTATTGCGCAACAGTATCCACACCTAACGCTTATCCTTGATCACATGGGATACCCACAGATAGATACCGACGCTGCAGAGTTTCAACCCATCGTGGACCTTGCGCGGTACGATAATATCCATTTCAAGTTATCGGATGTGGCTGGGCGTTCCGATCAAGAGTTCCCATATACAGATGTGCACCCGTTCATCCAAAAATTGCTCTCAGTTTTCGGTGCAGGACGGACAGTATGGGGGACAGGTTACCCCGGACATCATAGACAAAAGCACAACTGGCCCTCTTTAGAGCAGGAACTTCGGCTCATTCGGGAAGGACTTCCGTTCCTAACAGATAACGACAAGGAACAGATCCTCGGTGGGACAGCCGAGAGGATATGGAATTTGGCACCCTAAAGTCGTTTTCCTTGGTGCTATTTCCTATTCGACTCACGCAACCATGGTAACAATGACTATGCCTTGGGGGGAGATGGCTTACCATGATTCTGGAAGTCGGATGCCTCCGTTACTTTTCTTACACGGCACAGGGTGTGATACGTCAGACTGGATGCCGGTGACTGAACGGTTACCGTGTAACCAGCGTTTTATCACGCTCGATTTTCGTGGGCATGGGCAGAGCAGCGTGCCGACGCAATCATTTACATTAGGTAGCCTTGCTGAAGATGTCGGACACCTTGCAAATCATTTGGGGTTTCACGAATTAGTGATTGTTGGGCATAGCCTGGGTGGTATGGTTGCGATGGAAGTTGCGCGGCGTTCATCTTCTGTTGCCGGGCTTGTTTTGCTGGAAGGCTGGACCAGTCTCTCCTCAGCGGGGAGTGCCTTTGACGCTGGACGGTTTTACGGTTCGCTGCCACAGGCGAGGGTTGCTCAAATTCAGCGGAAGGCTGAAGCGACGCGAAACCGCTTCCGAGCCGAAATCTGGCACGGTTTCTGGGAATCTGTCAAAAATTTCGACGCGTACGCCTACCTACAGCACGCACGCGTCCCTATCTTGGAAGTTTTTGGCGGTATGGGACGGAATGATTTAACGGAGGAGAAGTTACGCATTCCGTCCAATCCGAATATTCAATGGGTCTGGGTCCCTAACGCTGGACATTACCTCCCGCATGAATGTCCAGTTGAGGTTGCCGAAGTAGTAGGCACACTCCCTTGGCATTTTAAACCCCCTAAATCCCCCTTATCAGGCGGACTTTAAGTGTGCTGTAACCTTTAACCTTCAGGAATCTCGACCGGCAGATCCAGCCGGTCACCCCACTCTTTCCACGAACCTATGTAGTTACTGACTTTCGGATATCCCAAAAGCCGCAACGCCAGATAGGTTTGCGAAGAGCGGTATCCGCCCTGTCAGTAGCACATGACTTGCTTTTCGGGGGTAATACCGACTGCCATATACATCTCTCGGAGTTTGTCAGCAGTTTTGAACGCTCCCGCTTCATCAAGATTATTCAGCCACTCGATGTGAATAGAACCCGGAATAGCACCTGCTCGTTCTGCGCGAGCCACCCTGCCGTAATGTTCATCGTCTGTTCGAGTGTCAAGCGGCACAAAATCTTCTCGGTTTAAGAGGACATGAATCACGTCGGCATCCATGTGAGTGTCGCGCTGTGCATTTATCTCGAAAGGCAGAACCTCTGGTGGTTCAGCACCCTCCGTACTAATCGGTCCTTCTGCTGCGAGCCATGCTCTGAAACCGCCATCCAGTAAACGGGTATCGGAATGTCCGAGGTACTCACAGAACCAAAGTCCACGTGATGCTCTTGTCCCAGAAATGTCTTCATACCATACAATCGGCTTTGTCGGGTCAAGCCCGCGTTGCTGAAACAGATACGCCATCATCCACATAAAGGCATCAAAGGTCTCTTTGCGAGTATCGATGAGGCTCAAACCGAACAGATCTAAATGAAGTGCACCCGGAATATGTCCGCGAATATATTCATAAGCCGGCCGCGTATCCACGATGCAGAATTTGCCATCATCGAGTGTCCCTTTCAATTCTTCAGCAGAGATCACCAGTTGTGGGTTTTCGTAGCCTTTATAGCCTGCCATTGTCTGTCAACTCCTTCTAAATTTGTCAGGACTCACACAAATGCCTTTGCTCGGGAGAGGCGTGAAACCCGTAATACGTAGGCGTTCACGGGAAAATTGCGTAATTCCTATTTGTTATCAAGGCCTGCTTTCTTACACTGTTTTCGGCTTCTTTTTAATAAGCTTGATTGTCTTCCACTTTCCAATACGATACCAAAACCACATAGCGATCCCTTGGACGACATTTGAGAGAGCAATCCCTAACCAAACGCCGTTCAGTCCGATGAAGTGCGAAAGTAGAATCACAAGTCCGAGACCGACACCGACCTGTGCGGCAAGTGTAATTACCATCGGTGAGAAGGTATCCCCCGCCCCATTGAGTGCTCGCCCTAAAATGAGTGAAAATGCGATAAATCCGAATGTCGGAGACAGAAACCGTAGATAAACGATACCGGTTTCAATCACAGCTGTCTCCGTTGTGAAAATCCGAATGAAAATTTGCGGGAAAGCGAGAAAAACGGCACCGATCACCGCCATAATGACGGTCCCTAACAGGTTGGCGACACGTGTCGATTTTTCAGCACGTTCTATCTGGTTCGCGCCTAAATTTTGTCCGACTAAGGGGACGACTGCGTTCGCAATGCCGAAGCCGGGGTTCATTACCAGAATCCGGAGCCGCATACAAATCGTGTATGCCGCAACGACAGTTTTCCCATAAGGCCCGATGACCCATAGGAAACCGAGTCGCGAAAGGTGTCGCCAAAACCCTTGCATAGAACTATAAACGCCGAGCCGTAAAATGTCAAGCATTTCTACGAGGTCTACCTGATACTGAACGCGCCGCAGCGAAACAGGGGCACGTCCACTCCAACAGAGATAGAGTAGGATCACTACACCCGCGCCGCGTCCGATAAGCGTCGCATACGCCGAACCGGCTACCCCCAATTTTGGGAATCCCCATAAGCCGAAAATTAACAACGGGTCGAGTGTGATGTTAATCAGTGTTGAGAAGATGAGAACTACCATCGGGGTGATGGTATCACCACCAGCACGGAAGATAGAGCCGAGGGTCATCGACACGAACATTGTACTAATACCGGCGAGAATGATATGCATGTAAGTGGTGCCGAGTCTTAAGACCTCTGGATCTGTCATTCTCACAGCAAGCAGTCCTTGTTCTGCCAACGGATAACCGACGAGCGTGACACCGATGGAAAAGAGAACCGCTAACAGGATTGACTGCATCGTGATATGCTCGGCTTGCGCGAGGTTCCTTGCCCCTAAATACTGTGCCACCATAATCCCCGCACCTGTTGAAATGCCGAGCGAGAAGACCCCGATTAACCGGATTAAGTTCCCACTTACGCCAACAGCCGCTATCGCACCTGCCCCAAGTCTTCCAACAAAGATCATATCAACGATGTTAAACGCTTCTTGGAGAATGTAACTGAGTATTATGGGTCCTGCAAGCCGTAGTAAATGCCCCAGAAGACTCCCTTGCGTCAGATCACCCCGTGCTTTTTTCATATTTCCGTATTGTTGCTCCTGCTTCGTACTGTTGGGTTTCCTCAGCACAGATTCGCAAACGAAGTCTTACTGGATTGAAATCTGATAGTAAATGGTGAAATCAGACCGATAGATGTCGCATTGATCTTGTTCATATTAGCAGAATTGGGTTTCGAGGTCAAGGTGAAAACCGAGTTTCGCCAGAGGTATTCAGTTGTCGATCTATAACACTCAGCAGTCTGTGCAGTGTCGCAACCCGGAGTGCTTCGCAGTGAGAACCTACAGCAAAGTGTCTACCCGCGAAACGTTTATTAACAGTCAAGACTACGGGAGAATTGAAAGTTAGTGTGTTTATAATGTTCTTTTTTTTTGACAGAATTACCCAAAAACTGTTATAATACCCTTTATACAGGACTTACCTGAATTTAGCATACGGCGCGAGATTTTGGTTTTTTAACCCCTAAACTCCGCTTACCAAGGGTTTATGAAATAACTGTGTAAGTCCTAACATTTACAAAAGGAGAGAACATAAAAAACGTAATATTGACTCGTAAATTTATCAATCTTCCCGTCAAGACCCCTGCCTTTAGGTAGGGGATGTAGACGGGCGTTAGGTTTGTGTCAAAAAAGATTGACATTGCACACAGAAATGTGGTATGATATTAGTATCAAGTTGGCAGACAGTTCAAGCGTGATCACAAGGTTGCGTGTCTGCCTACCCACTTGAACGGGGTAAAAGGAAACCTGATACTTGATATACCATGAAAACCTATAAATATCCGTTGGGAAAACAATCTAACACGATACGCATTGGAAACCTGCTTGACGACATGTGGCAAGTGCATAAGTATTTCCACGAGTGGCAGCGTCAACGGTATAAAGACGGTTTGCCGTATGCGAACTACAATGCGATGGATTCCCACTTTAAGGGTTTGAAGCAGACGACGCACCCGCACTGGAAACCCTTGCCGAGTCAGGCAGTGCAACAGGAACTTATGCGTATTGATAAGGCATATCAACGGTTTTTGAAAAAACTTGGTGGCAGACCGAAAATCAAAAAACAGCATAAGTTTAAATCTATTACCTTTCCCGGAGAAGCGGGTTGGTCTCTGAAGAACAATCGTATCACGCTGACGTTCCGTAAATGGAATCCGAAGACACGTAAGTGGCAGTTTGATAGAGTGGCATATACATTTCATAAACACCGCCAATGGCACGGTTCTATCAGTCGTATCACCATCAAACGTGACAGTTGCGGTAGGTATTGGCTTTGTATCACAACAACCTATAGAGATTTTAGACCGCTGCCGACAACAGGTAAAAGCGTTGGGGCAGACTTCGGCATGAAAGACGCATATTTGACGCTGAGCACGGGTGAAAAGATACAACACCCACAACCTTTGAAACAGTCCTTGGAGAAACTTCGCAAACTCAACAAAGACCTGAGTGGTAGACAAAAAGGTTCTAACCGTTGGGGGTGGTGTGTGAGGCAGCTCGCCTGCCTCTATCGAAAAATCAGTAATCAACGCAAAGACTTCCATTGGCAACTCGCAAGTGAACTCTGTAAGAAGTTTGATACGATTGTCATTGAAACATTAAACCTTGAGGGTATGAAACGGCTTTGGGGACGTAAAGTCTCTGACCTCGCTTTCTACGAGTTTGTTGAGATATTGAAATATAAGTGTCAAAAACATAAGCGTGATTTCCGTCAAGTTGATCAATGGACAGCTACAACGAAACCCTGTAGCACTTGCGGGTATCATAACAAAAAACTAACATTGAACGATAGGCAGTGGACATGTCCGAAATGTGGAACACACCACGATAGAGACATCAACGCTGCGATAAACATACTGCGGGCGGGGATAGCCGTTACCTAACGATATGCCTGTAGAACACTATAGGGAAACGCCCGCGGGTGGAGCGAAAATAAGACGGTTACCTCTTTGAGAAAACCGCAGTCGCTATGAAACCGAAGCCCCTACCTTTAGGTAGTGGGTGCTATCACCTTACATCATTCCTACGAAGAAGGGGAAGGTACACTGACTGTAGACTTAAGCGGGAACGGGCACGATGGTGTGATTGATAATCCTGAGTGAGCGAAATTAACCACAACTTGGGGCGATATCAAAATCCATCGTTAAGATATGACAGACGCGCTTTTGAAGCGTCCCACTTTCTTCTTTTAGGTGCTTTTGTTGGACGAAGCCAGTGTGCTTCGTCCACTAACGTGTTTGGGATATTTTTTGTAGACCCTGTCTATTTCACGTTTCTCTGGATGTTACATATCGGTGAAAAAATGTTTTGGGATGAAATAAAAAAACACTACGATGCAGGTTCTGCCCACCAATTTCTGCTCCATTTTAATGTCAATGACTTGCTATATGACGATGTTTACGGTTATCTGCCTGTTGTAGATTATCTCATGGAGCAGCTGAATATATTGGGCTGCGATCTTGTCCTTGGATATAACACATCACAAGGCATTAATTTGCCGCGTGTTGGGCGGTGGCGAAACACACAGAGAATGCTACAACTTCTTCCGCCAGAAAAAAAAGAGGCGGCGCAGCAGAATGAGCGTCGGGGAATTAATTCCAGCGTGGCATTCGATGAAGTTCATAAAGATCCGTTCCTGAAAATAGACCCTTCGCCCTCCAAAGAATTACGCGACAAGTTAAATAATCTCCTCGGACAGGGCAGAACAAAAATTGGGTTGGTTATCAATTTTCTGGAGCAGCTCGCGCCGAACGACCCTTTGTTGGGCAGTGTTGCCAGAGATGAATCACAACTCTTTTTTAATCGGATCCAAAATTGGGCATCCGATCTTAATATCCGAAGGCATAAACACATTGTCCTGCTCCTCACGCATAACACGTTTGACATACATCCGAATTTCACCGTGAATCCAGAGATTCCTATGATAGAAATCCCGTTCCCAGACTATGCCGAACGCTTGAAGTTTATTGGACATCTACACGATATTTCAGAGGATGCTTCACAGATGCGTAAAACCGTCGGAAATAATCAAAAGAGAGAGGCATTGGCACGGGAAACAGTAGGGCTGAACTTATTCGGTATCCACGATGTTGTGCAACAAGCAGAATCTGCCCAACAGGAAGCAGGCGGTGAACCGTTACTTAGATACAGGCGCGAGAGTATCAAGAACTTCAGCCACGGTGTGCTTGAACTTGGTGAAACTCACACAAACACTTCTGGTGATGGTTGGTACGTAACGCGGACGATTCGGGATATCGCAGATGGTATGAAAAATCGAGATCTGCGCCGTGTACCACGCGGGATGCTTTTGCTGGGTCCCCCTGGAACCAGCAAGGCTTACGCCGCAAGAGTACTCGCCGGTGAAGCGAATATGACCCTGGTCCAACTCCGCTATGCTAATCAGGTAGGTGAAGTCACAATAAACATCAATGAAAACGGAAACACTTATGAACGGAACCTAAACGCAGGTCTCAATTTTATCCGTGGAATCGCACCGACCGTTGTCTTTATGGATGAAATTGAGCAGGCATCCCCGCATACGACGATGAATCCGGAGGAGCACGATCAGACATTCCCGCGAGCCCTCGTGAATGCTATAAATGATACGTCATTGCACGGCAGCGTAATATGGGTGGGGACATCGCAACGCCCAGACCTAATGCCGCCAATTTTCCGGCGTTACGGCGTTTTCGACACCAAATTAATCATGCTACCGCCCACCAGTGGTGGCAGAGTGGAAATCTTAAAAATATTTTGTCGCGGGCAGACATCAGGTAACATCAACTTCCAAGCACTCGTCGGCGGTTCGGAAACGGACGGGTTGACTTGGCGAGATCTGTTTCTGATTGTCCAACGTGCGAATAACGTCGCAAAACGTGAGGGGCGTGATACCTTCACAGAAACTGAACTTCGTCAAACGCTCAACGACTTCATCCCGGATTATTCACGGGAAATGCAAACTTTCATGGGGTTATTGGCGTTGCGAGAAGCAAACTCCCGTATAATGGTTCCAGACGGTTTGTTGCCGGAATACCAAGAATTTGTTGAAGGCAACCGGATTGACAAGACAGGAATTAATAGGCGTTTGATGGAATTGAGTAATCAACTCGGTTTGGACGATTGATGTATGGAGATGAAATCATTGATAAAGGCATAACGGGTCCTATTAAACGCTAACTTTTTTCTTGACGAATGTTTTCTCTATTGTTATAGTATTTTATCTATACCTATAAGGAGGGAAATTCTTAGAATGAAATCAGTTATCTGTTTATGCATCGCACTACTTTTGGTGCTAACGCCGTTGGCAATGTCTGTTGGTCCGAACGAATTTTTGGACGGCTTGGTGCTATACCACCCTTATGATGAAGGGAAAGATGCTGAAGCCGAAGACCTTAGCGGAAATGAGCATCACGGTGTAATTGACAATCCGAAATGGGTTAATGGCAAATTCGGCAAGGCGTTGGAATTTGGCGGCCCAGGCAGCGATGTTTTCGTCACGGTTGAGAGCACTGATGCCTTGAACGTAGACGCATTCTCGTTTATGGCGTGGATCAACTCCGAGGAATGGAACGGTGTCCGTCAAGTCGTCGGCAAATCCGTTCATGGCGGATGTGGCGGCAGGGTCCAATATGGCGTTTTCAGTGATGCAGGGGTCTTCAAAATCCGTCTTGAGACCGAAGCGGGGCGCGCCGATATTGCAACCGATTTGCCTGAGACTGGGGAATTTGTGCATATTGCTTTCACGAACGATACCAAGAAAACCAAAATCTACTATGACGGCAAAGAGGTACAGGAAGGAGATACGCCCGGTAAACTCGCAGCAAACGACGATCCGTGGCGAGTCGGCCAGGATTGCGGCCGTCTTAACTACGTTTTTTCTGGGATTATTGATGAAGTTCGGCTCTGGAATCGCGCATTGAGCGAAGACGAGATCAATACTTTCATGGACCAGGGCGTGGACGCGCTCGTTGTCGAAGCGACAGGAAAACTTTCCACAACCTGGGGCAGCCTTAAAGCAAGCTTACAGTAGCATCTATTATTGAACATTAACTTTTCTGGGCG
>JAPPDN010000025.1:0-4693 GCA_028824575.1 Candidatus Poribacteria bacterium
TCCGACGAACATAGCTGAAGGCTGTGGAAGAGAAAGTTCTGCTGAGTTTGCACGTTTTCTTCAGATAGCAACGGGCTCAGCAAGTGAAACTGAGTATCTTATTCTTCTTGCACACGACTTGAAATATCTCAATGATGATCAATATGTCGAGTTGATTGATACAATTGTTAGCGTGAAAAAAATGCTAACCGCTTTACTGAGGAATATTAGAGCCGCAAGTTGATAACTGAAAACTGATAACTGATAACTGATAACTGATAACTATTTTCTTTACACAATTCCTGTATTAATGTTATAATGCAGCCAAGGATTTTGTCAAAATATACTGAAAACTGAGAACTGAGAACCAAAATTTTTTGAACGGTTTTTGAAAAAGTGTTGTCTAACCCATGAATCAGTCAGAAATCTTGAGGAGAAAGTTCGGTGGATAGAACGGAAGCTTTGCTCATTGCCGACCTCTGTGAAGGCGACGAGACAGCCCTTGCCCCCTTAGTGGAAAGATATAAACGGATGGTGTACCGTCTCGCCGTGCAAATTACCAAGAACCATGCTGATGCCGATGACGTAATGCAGGAGACCTTTATTAAGGTTTATCGCTCAATTCACACCTTCCGGAGGGATGCCGCTTTCGAGACTTGGCTCTACCGGATAGCCGTGAACGAGGCACTTAACTTCGTCAGACGTAGAGAACGGCACCGCGAAACCACAATTGAGACAACACCAGAAACAGCATACGAGGTGTCCACCCGCTACCGTGTGCAGCTCGCAAATGACCCGCACGCGCAGGCAGAAAAAGCTGAACTCCGGCAATACGTCACAGAAGCAGTCAATAGTCTGTCGCTTAAACATCGGACAGTGGTAATCCTCCATGAATTTGAAGGGTTAACCCACGCCGAGATCGCTTCAATCCTTAACTGCTCCGAAGGGACAGTCCGTTCCCGGTTGCACTATGCACGTAAGAAACTCCGAACGCTACTCAAACCCTACATGGAAGCCAGTGCGATTTAGCTCCTACGCGATATCTCTTGTTCGCTCGCAGGATTGGAAGACTGGAAGATTGGATGCAGGCAGTTCTCCATCCTTTCATAACTGGCGCGTAAGTCGTAAATTACGGAAACCACAATGTCGTGGAGAATATCAATGAGAACGAAGTGTCATAAAATAGAACGCCTTGTCTCTGACTATATAGACGGGACGCTATCGGAACGGCAGACAGCGGCTGTCGCGGCACATATCCGTTCCTGTCAATCGTGCCAACGAGAAGTCACCGACCTAAAAAAGACGCGGCACCTCCTGAAAAACTTCTACGTTGAACCGGATGCGTCCGATGCCTATTATACGCAGTTCACAACGCAACTTCAGCAACGTATCGAACACAGCGCGCCAACTGCACTCCATCAACGGTTCGCTGCAGTCGCGACGCGCCTCGGATGGCAGCTGCTCACACAGATGTACCGATACACGGACCATTTCCGTCCAAGCAGATTTATCTCCATAAGACGACACGCTTTACCGTACTACGTTCTCGCCTTAGCGATGACGCTGTTGATTGCAGCCCCGCTCCTTTTAACACAAGTTTCGCTACACAATACCGGAGAATATGTACGCTTGCCATCCGCCTTACAGCCTGCCGTAACACTTGCTACGGAGCAGGATCAGACCGCGGCACACCCAATCGGCATCCGCCGAAATATGAACAGTGAACGCACAACGGAAACACCCGCTGTAGACTCCGGCTCCGATGTTTGGAAATTCACAGATGAACCGATGGTAGATGGATATATCTTCGCTAAACTCCGTAAGAATAGTTCAGACGCGGTTCCGAACGTCGCCTTGGGTATTGATTCGGAATTGCTGGCTTACGCGGAATCCCCTACACAAGGTGCAATCTGGGCACGCCTGACAAGTCGAGATGTCCTAACCGAGGGGCGGTATACCTTGCTGTTACTGCGAGGTATCAACACAGGACAGCACGCGCTCCAACAGTATGAACGCAAACGCAGTGAATCCAAAGGTTTTTCACAAATATCAGAAAAATTGTTAGATGTACCGCTCGAGATGTTATCTGTCGCAGCGGTTTATGATCCAATAGAATTGTAGTCAGATAGTTATCAGTTATTAGTTGTCAGTACTCAGAGAAATACTGACAACTGATAACCATCGTCATAAGTTGTTTTCTTTACTGACAACTGAGTACTGATAACTGATAACTTTTTAATATCTAATCTCATCTGCGTGCTTTCAGTACGCCGATGTAAACAAGGAGAATATAATGAACCCAAGGATTTTGGGCATTATTGGAGGTCTCGCCTTAGTGGTCGCGCTCCTGTCACCCTTCATGATGGGCAGCTCGAAAAAGGTCGAGCAGCTCTACAATTCCGCTGAGGACCTCTACGGGCAAGCGGATTATGAAGGCGCAATTGCCAAGTATACCGAGGCACTCGAAGAATCAACGAAGCGTGGTGTGAAGACCGAAGTTATTGACAAGGATTTTAACACACTCGCCAATTATACGATCGGTGTATGCTAAGCACGCCTCGCCGAACAGTCCGGTGATGTAAATAACTACGATACGGAGATTGATTACATTGAAAAAGTTGCCCCGACAGCAACG
Organism: Candidatus Poribacteria bacterium; assembly: GCA_028824575.1. GTDB lineage: Bacteria > Poribacteria > WGA-4E > WGA-4E > WGA-3G > WGA-3G. The sequence goes on from JAPPDN010000025.1 coordinate 2,615, forward strand.
ATCCCGAAACACCAAGAGGGATTAACATATCTCTGGGGGCATATCCTTTACCGAACCGAGCAGTTTGAACTCGCGGAACCGAAGTTCATGCAGCTGATTGAGAACTTCCCGAACAGCCTTTTCGTTGAGAATGCTTGGTATACTATCGGGCAGCTGAACTATAAACTGCAAAACTACGAAGACTCGCGTCAAGCCTTCAAATCTGTCCTTGACGGTTTCCCGAACTCTGATTTTAAGGACGATGCACAATACTTCATTGCACAGTCGTTCCTCAATGAATCCAACTATGAACAGGCTTATCAGGAATTCGACAAGATCGCCACAGAAGAATACAAGAATTATCCCGAGCTGCAAGCCGAAGCGATGTATAAAGCCGCTTTCAGTTTGAACCAACTCGGCCGCGACGATGAGGCGATCGGTCGGTATACGAACTTCATCACGCAGTTCCCGGAGAGCCAATACGTCACAGCAGCCTATTTTGACCAAGGTGCGATTTACTCGCGTCAAAAAGACTATGACAACGCACGCGTCAACTACGAGTTGGCACTCCAAAATACGGCTGACCGCGAATTGCAAGCGGAAATCCAGTCCGCTATTGGTCGGACTTACTCCGATCAGGGTGACTATGAAAACGCAATCGTCTCCTACACCACGCTCCTCGAACAATATCCGGAGAGTGAATTCATCGCCGACGCGAAAATCGGTATCGCCGATAGCCATTTCCGTTTAGATAACTGGAGCGAGGCGACAGTCGCTTACGAACGCGTTATCAACGAACATCCAGAATCGGAAGATTTCATCCCGTACTGCTCCTACCAAATCGGTGAAGCGTACTACAAACTCGGCACCAATCAACGGAATGCTGGAGAGACCGAAACCAGTATAGCAACACTCGAACTCGCCTTGCAGTGGTATCAAAAAACAATTGACGACTACCCGCAAGACCCCGTCGCTCCGCACGCGCTCTACGGCGCGATTTGGGCACTGAACGATTTGGGACGGCAGGAAGAACTCGAAACGGTTGCACGTGAATTTATCGAAAAGAACAAAAACGATAACGAGTTCGACATCCTCGCAGCAGAGGTACAACTCCGGTTCGCTGACATCAAACGGACGGAATTCAAACAGTACATTGAAGCTGCCGAAGAATATGCCAAGTTGTGGGAATACCGCGATCTACCGAAGTTCCATCTCGTCAAGTTGATGGGTAAATTCTTTGAAGGTCGTTCCTATTATGAAGCCGCGAAACCTGAAGGGTATCAGGAAGGCGATGCTGGTGAAGGCTTCAATCAAGAACATCTTCAGAAATCTGTTGCAGCCTATCAACAAGCCGTCGCTATGTTTACTGACGAGGCCTTCCTCCCCGGTGTCGCTGAGGAACGTTATGACGACTTCAGTGAGCGTGGGGCGCGGGTAGAAGCCTGTCTCATGAACGAAGCACTCTCCCACGAGATGCTCGGCGACTGGCTGCAAGCACGCGAACGGTACGCCTCTATCCCGGAAACGAGCGAATACTACGAACGCGCACTCCTCCTTGTTGCTAACAGTCATGTTAAAGAAGGCGATAAAGAGGGCGCGATTAACTACTACAACACGATTTTAGATAAACTCGCCGATGCTGACAACCGCTCGTTGGCAGAAATCAAACTCGCAGACCTGCTCCGCGCAGAGGAACGGTTTGAAGAAGCCGCCGTTCAGTACCAAGCTGTCGTTGATGGAAATCCAGCCGGTGATTATGCCGATGATGCGCTCTATCTCGTCGGGCTCTGCTACTACCAAGTCGCTTCCGAAAAACCGGAACTCTTGGCATCCTCAGAAGCCGCCTTCAAACGCGTGATTACGGACTATCCCGATAGCCCTAACGCTGTTGAGGCTTACTACGGCTTGGCACTCGCCTATCGTGATGCCGCACAAAAACAGAACGATACGGAAAAATGGACCCTCATCCTTTCGCTCGTTGACGAAGCACACGAAAAATTTGGAGCCAGCGACAGCGAACTCGTTCTGAAGGCACTCGGCCAAATTGAATTGATTAAAGCGACCGCGATTGAAAACACGAGCGAAGAGGTTGACCTTGAT
>JAPPDN010000025.1:4703-9128 GCA_028824575.1 Candidatus Poribacteria bacterium
CCTTGATATGCTCGTGGCTTCTTTGAAACGTGTTGTTGAAAATACCGGCGCACCAGAAGAGGTACGCAGCCGTTCACAACTGAAGATTGGGCACACCTACTACGGTGAAAAACGCTACGACGAAGCCCTCGCAGAGTATCTCTTCTTCGTAGAAACCTTCCCGAATAGCGAACTCGCCCCGAACGCGCAATACCAAGCAGCCGTGTGTCACTACCAAATCGCACAAGCGGCAACAGATGCTGGTAGCAAGAAACTGAGCCTCCAGAACGCCGTCAGTGCCGCTGAAAAAGTACCGACGCTGACGAACGATGCCAACAACCTGATCAGTGCTAATTACACTGCCGGTTTAGCCTTGTTAGGGTTAGAGGACCCGAAAGGTGCAGCGGACGCGTTCCGCCGAGTTACCGCACAGGAAGGTAAAACAGAGGACGAAGCACGGAAGACGCTCGTTTTCCAAGCACACTCACGGCTCGCTGAACTCAACGGCACCCTCGGCGACCACGCCGCCGCGGTGCAAGAGTATCAGTACATTATTGAAAATACTGAAGACGTTGACCTGAAGGGGCGTTCCTACTTCGCAATGGCTTTCGCGCAAGAGGAACAACTCCAAGCAAATCAGGACGCGTTGATGAGCTACCAGAACGCTATTGAATTGGTCGAAGATCCGCTCACAAAAGCGCAATCCTACTACCGAATGGGCCTGATTTATCAGGACAAACTCAAACAGTCCGATAAGGCGTTGGAAACCTTCCAAACCCTTATCGGTGAGTACAGCGGTTCAGACAACACGAATATCGCATCAATGGTCGCTGATGCTGGAATCCGTCGCTCGACGCTTTATGTTGAATTGGGACGCTTAGACGAAGCCATCGCTGAAGCGGTGGAAGCACTTAACCGGACGAAGTCGAACCCGAATGCAAGTGTCGCAGAAAGAGCCGCTGCGCAATACAACCTCGGTTTCCTCTATTCCGACAAAGCACGGTCCCTTTTCTCTAACGCACCGGGAACCGACCTCCAGCCGTACATTGATACGAGCCGCCAAGCCGCGGGTTCCTTCTTTGAAGTGAACACAATCGCAGCACCGGTTGAAAAAGCCGATAAGAAGACAGTGATTCCGTACGTGCAGAACTCGCTGTTCCAAGCCGGTCAGATCTTCTACTCGGTCGGTATCGGCGTGAAACTTCCCGAAGACTTGGTAAGCGCGCTGGGACCGCTAACAACATTTGTCAACTACGTCGATAACGGCTTGTTCCCGCAATCGGACGCGCTCCGTAAGAACACAGAGACCTCTCTGAACTACCTCGCCGCCGCGAACTTTGAGTTGGGGCGGATGCAGGTCGGTATGGATGGTGAGATGTCTGAGAAAGCGGTTAACTATTTCATCGCCGCTGCAGACGTGTTCCGTGATATGGTCAGTCGCTATCCGAACGCTAAAGATGCGGCTTACTGGCAATATCACGTCGGCGAATCCTATTTCGCTTCGCAACAATTTGAGAACGCTATTGCAGAATACGAGAAGGTCCGCCAAGTGGACAAAAACCACACGAGCGCGCCTGAATCGTTGTACGCAATCTCAACGTGTGCGCAGCTGCTCAGTGAAGCCGCCGAAGAAGCAGGCGATGCCGAGGCACAGCAGCGTTGGTATGATCGACTCTTCGCCGCTAACGAAGCACTCGCTGCGGAGTACCCGGATAGCAAGTACACCGCCGATGCGCTTATCAACATCGGTAACAAGTACTTCAACGCCGGTTCGGAGGAAGGTATCGAGCAAGCGGCACGTATCAGCCTCTATCAACAGGCAATTGATCACTACCAGAGAGCGATTAACACACCCGGCATCGGTGCCGAATCGAAATCGACAGCGCAAGGCTATCTCAACGATACCGCGAACGCGCTCGCTTACTACGAATACGATGTGGCAAATCTGATGCTGACTGAGGCGAAACTCGCAAGTGGCGACGAACAGAAAACGAAGGTTGAAGCCACTGTCGAGGCGTTCCAGAAGATTATTGAAGCCTACCCGACAAGCAAATACGCGGACCTCGGTCTCGTGCAGATCGGTGAAGCCTACATGGTGTTGGCAGACGGCGATGATGCATATTTCAACGACGCTTTGGAATACTTCAACCGTCTCTGGGCAAAATATGAAGTCAATAAGCCGGCTGATACAAAAGTCAATAGTGCGCTCACGTATGCTCAGAACCAGGTCCAGGTTATCCTGAGTTATATGCGAGCAAACAACCTGGAAATTCGCGAGGGTGCTGACCGCGCGGGCGGTGGCGAATAATCGCCAGAGTTTCCAGTTTCTTGCAGCCCCGCTCCCCTGAGCGGGGCTTCTCTAAACGCTAAAGGAGGATGCCGTCAGGTATCCTCCGTTCTTATGAACCCTCCTGAATCCTGAAACCCCTAATCCCGAAAATTCGCGATGTAGACGATGTCTGAGGAGCCTGCTAAACAGTGTATGATGAATTAATAGTGCCACCGCGCGTGCTACTCGGTCCCGGACCGAGTGAAGCCAACGCGCGGGTCCTTAAAGCGATGACGACCCCAATGCTGGGGTACTTAGATACCAAATTTGTCGAAGTGATGGATGACACGGTGGCACTGCTCCGCCAAGTCTTTGGAACCGAAAACAGATTGACTTTGCCAGTCTCAGGGACTGGCACCGCAGGTATGGAAGCAGCACTTGCTAATGTTGTTGAACCTGGCGATGCTGTCGTTGTGGGTATCAACGGCTACTTTGGTGAGAGGATCGCCAACATCGCTGCACGCTGCGGCGGTGTCGTTACAACTGTAGAAGCCGAATGGGGCACACACATCCCCACCGAAAAGATTGCCGAAGCCGTCGCCAAGACTTCTGCCCCGAAACTACTCGCGTTGGTGCATGGAGAGACCTCTACCGGTATCCTTCAGCCCTTGGCAGACGCAATTGAGATCGCACACAGCAGCGGCGCACTCTTTCTCGCTGACTGCGTAACCTCTCTCGGTGGGCAGCCTGTGGACATGGAGGCACGCGGCATTGATATCGCCTATAGCTGCACACAAAAATGCCTCGCCGGGCCGCCCGGACTCTCGCCCATCAGTTTCAATGAACGCGCTGTTAATGTGATTCGGAACCGAAAAACACCTATCCAGAGCTTTTATCTCGATATGACACTTCTTGAAAACTATTGGCACGGCGAGAAACGGAGTTATCATCACACGGTTTCGATGTCAATGATTTATGCCTTACGAGAGGCACTGCGCGTCGTTTTAGAAGAAGGGTTGGCGGCGCGTTACAAACGACATGAACTGAACGCCAGCGCGCTGCTCGCAGGCGCAAAAGCAATCGGATTGCAGCCTGCAGCGGAAGACGGTTACCGCGCACCTATGCTAACCACGCTGCGCATCCCCGACGGTATTGATGACGCGACCATTCGGAAACGTTTAATTACGGATTACGGGATAGAGATTGGCGCCGGTTTAGGCACCTTTGCTGGAAAGGCGTGGCGAATTGGACTGATGGGTGAATCTGCTAACGAGCGGAATGTCATGCTTGTTCTCAACGCATTAGAGAAACTGCTGATTGAGTTCGGACATAGCGTGGCACCCGGTACGGCTGTTCACGCCGCATCGCAGGCATATTAGTTATCAGTTATCAGAGGAAATAGTTATCAGTTATCGGTTATCAGTTATCAGTTAAAAGAGGGTTGGGACAATTCAAAAGGTCTCTTTACTGACAACTGACAACTATTCCCCTGACAACTGAAAGATTTTTCGCAGAAAAATCGTACTGAAAACTGACAACTGATAACTGATAACTATTCCCACTCAATCGTGCTTGGCGGTTTTGAACTAATATCGTAAACGACACGGTTGATGCCTTGCACCTCATTGATGATCCGATTCGAGATTCTCGCAAGCACATCTGGTGGTATGCGCGCCCAATCCGCTGTCATCGCATCGCTGCTCGTGACTGCCCGGAGTGCCACAGCGTTTTCGTAAGTACGTGCATCTCCCATCACCCCGACACTCTTGACAGGTAAAAGCACAACCAATGCTTGCCAAATCTGGTCGTACAAGCCTGCCGCTTTAATCTCAGAAATAAAAATCGCATCCGCTGCACGGAGTATCTCCAAACGCGCATAGGTTACCTCACCTAAAACGCGGACAGCAAGCCCAGGTCCAGGAAACGGGTGTCGTCCAAGGACATGTGATGGCACATTTAGTTCTGCCCCAACGGCTCGCACCTCATCCTTAAACAGTTCCCTGAACGGTTCAAGTAATTCAAACGGCATATCGGATGGCAGCCCACCAACGTTATGGTGCGTCTTAATCGTAGCAGATGGACCCTTGACAGAGACGCTTTCTATGACATCAGGATAGAGCGTTCCTTGTGCAAGAAAACGGAAATTATGCGGCATCTCTGCCACCGATCGTTTGAAA
>JAPPDN010000961.1 GCA_028824575.1 Candidatus Poribacteria bacterium
CTCCATTTCATTACGAGCTACAGGGTTTGAGGCTATCTTTAGTAGTAACCAATGTGAGACGAAACCTCTTTACCAACAACCGACTGCCAACTACTCCTTACGGTTCGGTAAAAGTTTAGATTACCTGACTCCCGTCAAAACTTCAAACGTGAGTTGATCCAATTTCTCGTATCCGAGTCCTTTTTCTGCGAGGGTATCCGGTTCAAAGTCTATTTTTCTTAGCCTTCCGACGCTCTCGGCACTGTAGTTTGCCATGAGTGCTTCGAGTTCAGGGTTACGTGCTCGCACTTCCGCAAGAATCCCTTGAATTTCCGCATCTTCGTTGAAACGGTGTGCTTTGTCCTTCAAAATCAGGTAGCTTCGCATACATCCGGCAGCGAAGTCCCATACACCTTGTTCATCTTCAGTGCGGTAAGCGTGAGCGTCGAAGTGGCGGTTGCCATCCCAGTTCACGTCTTCAAGGAATTTAACGAGGAAAAAAGCACTTTTGATGTTTTCGGAACCGAAACGTAGGTCTTGGTCGAAACGACTCATCTTCTGGTCATTGAGGTCAATGTGGAAGAGTTTACCGGCTTCATAAGCTTGTGCGACACCGTGAATAAAGCTTAATCCTGCCATCGTTTCGTGAGCGAATTCCGGATTAACACCGACCATTTCTGGGTGATCGAGTGTTTCGATAAAGTGAAGCATGTGTCCGGTCGTCGGTAGATAGATGTCGCCGCGCGGTTCGTTCGGCTTTGCTTCAAGCGCGAAGCGGAGATCATATCCTTGGTCTTGGACGTAGTGCGTGAAGTAGTTCATCGCCTCACGATTCCACTTGACCGTATCCGGTCCGTTCTTGGCGGCATCCACTTCTGCGCCTTCGCGTCCGCCCCAAAAAACATAAACCGTTGCGCCGAGTTCTACACCCAGGTCAATGGCGTTTAATGTTTTCTGAATGGCGAAGGCGCGTACCTTCGGGTCATTAGAAGTAAAGGCACCATCTTTAAAGATCGGATGGAAAAATAGATTTGTTGTCGCCATCGGGACTTTCATACCGTGATCTGAAAGTGCCTTCTTAAATTCGCTAACAATATTATCGCGTTCAGCGGCTGAAGCATCAAATGGGACGAGGTCATTATCGTGTAAATTGACGCCATACGCGCCCAATTCACTTAGTTTTTCGACTGTGTAGGTAGGTTTCAGGGGGGGCCTGACAACATCACCGAATGGGTCACGTCCTGGGTTACCGACGGTCCACAACCCAAAGGTAAACTTGTGCTCAGGCTTAGGCTGATACTGTTCTGACATTCATTCACTCCTATCGCTTATTAATTTTGATAAAGTTTATAAGTTGACACTTAGATTATACCATATTTTGTGGATTTGTTGCAAATCTTTATCGCTGTACGATTCAGTTTGCATCTCTATAGGCGGGGGTTATGCGTCGAGGTGTGTACCAATCTGTTTCAGGACACCTTCATAGTCTGCTTCCAATTCAATCGGGGCATTTAGGTAGCGCGGGGCAGGTTCGCCGGGAGCGGTGTTGTGATAGGCTACCTTGAAATCTGGGAATTTGAGGCCAGTTGCTGTAGAGATGACAATGACCCTGTCATCAGGTTGAATCTGTTTGCGCTCGACCATTTTTATGAGGACTGCCAATGCCACGCCGGTGTGTGGGCAATTGAACAACCCTGTTCTGTCTGCTCTTGCGGCAGCGTTTGCGAGTTCTACTTCTGTCGCTTGGTCAACGATTCCATCAAATCGTTTCAAGGTCCGTATGGCGCGATGCACCGAAACCGGGTTTCCGATCTGAATCGCTGTCGCTTGTGTCGCTTGTGCGGTGATCGCGCTGAACTCTGTGAACCCTGTTTGATAACTTCTGTAAAGCGGATTCGCGCGTTCGGCTTGTGCACAAGCGATGCGCGGGAGTTTGTCAATGATACCGAGTTCGTACATCATTAAAAAACCGAGTCCGAGTGCGGAGACGTTGCCGAGGTTACCCCCAGGAATGATAATCCAGTCAGGAACTTCCCAATCAAATTGCTGTACGATCTCAATACTAATTGTTTTCTGTCCCTCAATGCGAAGCGAATTAATGGAGTTAGCGAGATAGAAATCTTTCCGCCCGGCAAGTTTTTGAACAATCTCCATACACCCATCGAAATCTGTCTCCAGCGAAAGCGTGAGCGCGCCATTCGCGATAGGTTGAATGAGTTGTTCGCGCGTAACTTTCGCTTTCGGCAAGAGGATAATTGCGGGTATACCCGCAGCAGATGCATAAGCAGCCAGAGCCGCGGAGGTGTCGCCGGTCGAAGCACACATAACGGCGCGGATATTTCCTGACTCAGCGATAATCTGTTTAACCATTGAGACGAGGACGGTCATCCCGAGGTCTTTAAAGGAACCGGTATGGCTGTTACCACACTGCTTGATCCAGAGGTCGTGTAAGCCGAGTTGTTCGCCGAAGCGTTCTGCCCAGAACAGATTGGTGCCGCCCTCATACATAGAGATGATGTTATTATCATCAATGTTTGGGCAAACAAGTTCCTTTTTCCCCCAAACGCCACTGCCATAGGGGTATTGTGTACGCCTATAGCGCTGCTCAAAGAGGGATTTCCAATCAGCCGCGCTGCGTTGTTTCAGCACGTCCATGTTGTGTTGGACTTCTAACAATCCACCGCAATTTTTGCACCGATAGATAATTTCAGTGAGCGGATAGGTCTCACCGCATCCTTCACTGCACTGGAACCATGCATCGTAGTTCATTGCTCAGCATCCTCCGCCATGATCTCTGGAAGTAGGCTTTCGGGGGATTCACTCCCGTTTGGTGTGGTAAGAAGTTCGTCGATTTCATCAAGTGAAGGTAGGTCAGAGGCATCCTTTAATCCGAATTGTTGCAGGAACTCGTCCGTCGTTGAGAAAAGCAGGGCGCGCCCCTCTTTTCTGCCGGTGATGCGAACGAGTCTTTTCTCTACGAGCGAGTTGAGGACGCTGTCGCTGTTTACGCCACGTATTGCTGCGACATCGGCACGTGTGATAGGCTGCTTGTATGCGACGATCGCAAGCGTCTCCAGCGCGGATGGAGACAGTGTAACGCGAACTTGTCGGGTATAAAACTTCTGTATCCATTCTGAATATTCTGGGCGTGTGCTCATTTGGTAGCCGTTCGCTATTTCAACGAGATGAAAACTTCGATTTATCTCTTGGTACTCGTCTTGGAGTGCGGTGAGTGCTTTCCGGATGGCACGCTTACTGACGCCTGGCAGCGCGTCTTGAAACTGTTCCATCGAAATCGGTTCGCTCGCTGCAAACAGAATCGCTTCCAAGATTGACTTAAGTTTTTGTTCCGACATTAGATCAATTTCTTCTATCGGATTGACAGCAATAACATTTTCAGAATCCATAGACATAGTTCCTAATAGCCTCGTTCTCCTGAACGAGTGGTTTCTACGGGTGGTGGCGGCGCGATATCGCGATCGGGCTGGTGCTCCTGTTTAACGATATAGATACTCTCAAAATGATCCGTTTGAACGGTAACGATTTTTCCTATCCGAATCAGTTCTAAAATGGCAAGAAATGTGACAATCCGATCCGTCTTGCTTGAGGATAAGGGGAACAGTTCGTCGAATAGCAGTTGATCAGCAACATCCAACTGTCTTTCAATAAAGGCGATTTTGTCTTCGACGGTGATTGTTTCTTCTTCAACCGTTTCGTAGAACTCTTCGGCATCTACTTCCGCAGCCCGGTCATTTATAGCCTTGAAAGCGGTAAGCAGATCAAATAAGGTGGCTCTAATCTCGAATTCACGTGTACCGTCTAAATCCTCATGCAGTTTCGGACTTCTACTATAAACCCATGTCTGTCGCTCGGCGTAAACGTCGAGGACCTTAGAAGCCTCCTTGAAGCGTTTGTATTCCAAGAGTTGTTTTACGAGTTGCTCTTGGTCACGAATCGGGTGTTCCGCGTTTGGGGTGAGTTGTGGAAGAATACTCTGCGATTTAATATGCAGAAGCGTCGCTGCCATCACCAAAAATTCGGATGCCACATCTAAATCCAGTTCCTCCATTAAATTGACATATTCGAGGTACCGGTCAGTGATTTGCGCGATCTGAATATCGTAGATATCCATCTCCTCTTTCTGGATCAGATGAAGGAGTAAATCAAGGGGTCCCTCAAAGCCTTTTAACTTGACCGAGTAGAGCGGAGTTACGTCAGTAGATGTGGTTTCTAAATCTTGATTTCCAAGAGTTTCAGTTGTTTCAGTTAGCATATTTGGTGCTTTCAGGATCGTAGGATGTAACTACAGATTTTCCATATTGAAAGTGTTGGATAACGTTTAGCGGTATAATAACTCGTATAAGATCACTTTTGGTAAGCCAACGATCTCTGCTGTCAATTTGAGTGTGTCAAGGCTGATAAGCCCCAAGAACCCGAATACATTAGGGAAAATAGGGAGGAAATACGGCAGAAAGATGAGACACATCAGAATTGGCATCCCATACGGTGACAATTTTTCAAATTGGCGTGCTGCGTTTTCCGGGAGCAAGCCTCTTACAACGCTGAATCCGTCTAATGGAAAGAGCGGAAGCATGTTAAACGCTGCAAGGAATACGCTGATCAGTGCCATACGAACGACTTGCTTGCCTACTTCATGGTGATAAGATGAAGATTCAAGCGGATTGAAGGGTGTAAATTCCAATGCTATTTTGAGTCCTGCTAAGATTACAAAAGTGAGCACGATATTCGTGACGGGGCCCGCTGCTGCGATCAGCATCAGGTCTCGCCTCGGGTTCTTAAGATTGTAAGGATTCACTGGCACCGGCTTTGCCCAACCAAAGAAACCACCGCCCAAAAGACTGCCGAACAAGGGGAGTATAATCGTACCAATCATGTCGATATGTACACCCGGATTCAGGGACATCCGTCCGAGCTCGCGCGCAGTTGGATCACCTAACATATCTGCTGATTTCGCGTGTGCCCATTCATGAAAGGTTAGCAGAATAATGAATTGTGCAACTAAAAGAATTGCTCCGTATATTTGTTCCGGACTGAACATATTTTATCTGGTTTCCATTCTATTTTTTTAGTTTACAATGTTTTGCGGGGCGAGTGGTCTTTGAATCCCCGCAAGCGACAAAAAGCTTCCGACTTTGTCGCAATTTTTCCATCTAATTGTGCAGCAAATGACTCCCAAAGCACTGTCTCAAAGGCTTTCCCCGGCTTTTCTCCTAACGCGATCAAATCGTCTCCTGTAATAAACGGTTGAACCTTGCGAAGCCCGAGAAGATAGTCTCTTATTTTTTCACGTTTCCATTCCGGCACGATTGCGTCTACATAACCGAGTACTAACGCTTCGATCGGATACGACTTTAGCAATTGGTAAACCTCGCTCGGTTTTACTGTTTCCTTTAATGGTGTGAGTGTCTGTTCCAATTGTCTATAAGCAGTGAGCGGTGTTTGTACCTGATAGAGATTCCCGTCTCCACATACATAAGTGTTCATATTGTCCGCATCAACGATGCACCACATGCCGTTCTGGTGTTCGATAGATGTGTTTTTCGACAACGGAAATCCCAATTTTTCAAAATTAGATGCTGTTACCTCTTCAAGTGAAACCCCGCGTTTCATCGCTTGTGTGCGGCTTATCAGTCGCTGGAGTTGATGCGCTAATACCAGTCTGAAACTGATGGCTTCAATTTGGCATATCGGCATATCAGTGCCGAAGAGTGTCATCCAACGGACCCGTTCTGGCTGAAATGTTTCATCTACGAGATGCGCTGATGCCCAAGATATTGCCTGTTCTGCCTTCTTAAAGTCGTAGACAAATGCAGTCGATATATTTTGCGTTGCAAAGATAACTTCCCACACGCCGAGTTGTGTGAGATGTTCTACAATTTTTGCTGCGTTCTTCTCAAGAAGCACTCTATCAATTTCGTTGCGTATCCGTTTACCGCTCAATTGTGGTAATATCGGGAGTGCCGCCTGAATCAGAACCTCATCAGTTTCAGGGATACGGAAGCCGTAGCGTCCGGCATACCGAGCCGCGCGAAAAATACGCGTCGGATCGTCTCTGAAACTTTGCTTGTGGAGTACCCGAACAGTACCTGTCTCAAGGTCTTCCAGCCCACCTGTCTTATCAACGATGGTGCCAAAAGCATTTGTGTCTAAACGCATTGCAAGCGCGTTGATAGAAAAATCGCGTCGGCACAAATCGTCAGTGATCGTCCCGCGTTGCACTATAGGTAACGTGCCTGCGCCTTGATAAGTTTCACGCCGTGCGGTGACGAAGTCCACCTTGGACAGGTCGATATTTTCAGGTGTGACGGTTGCGGTCCCGAATTGGGAATGCGTCTCCAATGTCCCGTTCCACCGGTCACACATCGTTTCAGCGACTCGGATTGCGTCTCCTTCTACAACGATGTCGATGTCAAGACTCGGTCGTTTGAGCAGGAGGTCTCGGACAAATCCGCCGACAAGATAAGCGTTTTTTCCAGCAACTTCACCGATTTCGTATAACAGGTTTAAGATCGGTTCGGGGATATTGGGTATCATTTTTCTCATGTCGAACGAGGTTGCAGAACCGCCGCTATCTGAAGGCGAGGAACATCTTTAGGATACTTATATCACTTCCAAATAATGATATTGCATTACCGGTTTTCATGAAATGTATAGCGATGCGGAACAAACTAACAGTTTATTCTACAAAAGAGAAATTGCATTACACGAACGCGAAGACACGCGTCGGTGCCCCCGAACTCCGTGCTAACTTTAGTGGCGCGATTACTACGTAGAAATGCGTCGGGAGTTGACTCAAATTGCACAGATCTTCAACGTGCGGGATACCGGCTCCAAGGAAAACGAGGTGTGCAGGCGGTAAACCGTCATGCAACGGCGGGTGCCCGGCTACCGAGTCAATACTACATGCGTCTGTTCCGATGACTTTTATGCCCTTTTCAACGAGCAATTCGGCGGCATCCTCACTGAAACCGATCCATTCTCGGTTGAAGTTATCCTGATAGACGAATCTGTCCATTCCTGTCCGCATAAAGACGATGCTATCTTCTGGGATTTCACCGTTTTCGGCTATCCACGCCTTAATGTCTTCTGCCGTTACAGCGTCGTTCGGTTTCTTGATCGCTGAAAAGTCCATCAATATGGCACTTCCGGTCAGTTTCTCCTTTGGAATCTCGGCGATAGTTGCGCCACCGGGATACATTAAGCAGGGGGCATCCATGTGCGTAGAGTAGTGTCCAGACGTGTCAATCCGGCTTTCAAAGTAGCCATCTTTTTCCAACGTCGCTTGGTCATAAATTTTGGCAGGATCAATCGGCAGCTCACATGGACTATTTTCATCGACCACATAAGACAGATCCAGCACGTTTTGAAAGTCAAGGTGCATTATGTGTTCTCACTCTCTTTTAGTAAATCCGTTTATTCGTATAGTATAGCACATATCCATACAGCAATTCAAGCAAGATTTTCTACTCGGTAGTTTTAATACAAGGGTCCGCAAAAATGAAAGCTGTAGGCGGTTCGTGAGAAAGTGCATCCGGTTCTGTGTTTAGGCAGATAGACTATTTCGTGCTGCAAGGGAGACGTATGAGCGATAAGATCATTTACAGACATTGGCAGCCCGGCGATGATGACGCAATTTTGGAATTGTTGTTACCTGCTGAGCAAGTCCATGAAGATTCTTATCGCACGAAGTTTGAGGATTGGCATGTTGATATTGATGCAGAAGCGATTCGTTTAGCACTACTCAATGACAGAGTTGTAGGGCACGTACTTGGTGAACCTACTCCTTTGTGCGTTGAGAGAAAAATTCAGATATTCGGGTGGGTATCACATGTCTTTGTTGCACCAGACATGCGTCAGCAAGGCATCGCAACCCATTTGATGCATGAACTGCATTCGCATTTCAAGCAAAAAGGATATCGTGGAAGTATTCTTGATACAGATGAAGCAGCAGCTATCCGGTTGTATCAGAAAGTCGGATATCAGTTTTTAACGCGAGAATTGCGAACACAACTGCCACGAAATCCGAGTTCATCACAACTTAAATGGACTGAGGTGAATCAACAAGACTTAAATGCCTTTCCACAATTAGATGAAAGATGGGCAAGACGCAATTTTCCAGTCGAATGGGTTCAGCAAAACATCGTCAAAGTACGTAGGTTCATTAAAGTGCATCGGTACAATATGAGTATGTACCGCGTTTTGCGTCAGGGTCAAAAAATTGTTGGTTATTCAATGTGGGAGGAACCTTCAGAATATTATCCAGATGGGTTAATCCGGGACCCTATTGCACCAGATGTCGATCCAATGGAAGTTCTTGCATCGGTACAGGCGACAATACCGACAACCCGTACCTTGCAAACGGCAGAAGGTGGCAGGTATGAAGCATCGCTTCGCTTATGTGGTTGTACACTTGAACCTACAGCATGGGTCTTGATGCTTTTACTCTTTGGTCAGGAAATTGATTTGACGGGATACCACCGAACCGCTTGGTGGTAAAAGTCGGTGGTGGTTAGCGAAAAATACATCATAGGTGTCAATTTAGCGATTTTGAGGACATTTTCGTTGCATTCTTCATAGATGCCGCCCCTACGAGGCTTAGGTGTGTGTGGTCGCGTTTTTCTACAGAAATGCCATCCCTATGGGATTCAAGAGGTTTTTGAAGACTTCAAGGTTTCTGTGTAAACCCGGTTCGGTTAGGAAACCGAACCTACCGGACCTGGGGAAACGAGACGGTTGTTGTTCTAAAATTGACACTTATGGTGGTTAGCGAAAAATACATCTATCGTGAAAAATTAGAAATAGATTGGTCCAGCTTTCGGCGAACGCGACCTTTTTGGTAGTAGATCACTAAATACTACTGATAAGAACCTAAATTTAACCCAAGTTGCTACCTGTTTGTGCACATAGCAAGCCGAAGAAAGTGCAAGAAGTTGTGCTCCCTGGATTCTATAGACATATCACCCCTCATGAAGATTAAGAATTTAATCGGGTAATTTTTACTCATGCCCGGTGCGGTTGCAAACCGCACTATAGGTGTCAATTTAGCGATTTTTCGTGCCATTCTCGGCATAGTAAGTCTGAAC
>JAPPDN010000389.1 GCA_028824575.1 Candidatus Poribacteria bacterium
CTTTGAACAAGAAATGAAGTCTCAGAAGGTAATCGCTGAAGTTACAGGATCCGACGACTTTAGATTTTCCTCTTGGCGTCAAGATATCAGTGCGATTTTCACAAATCTTGTGGACAACAGTCTGTACTGGATGAACGAAAAGAATACGCCCAAGCGAAAAATCATTATTGAACTCGCAACGAACAAGAATTCTCTTCTTCAGATTGATTATCATGACACCGGGCCAGGTATTGAACCTGACCACATTGCAAGTGAAGTGATTTTTGAACCTGAGTTTACCACCAAACCATCTGGTACGGGTCTGGGTCTGGCAATTGCAGGTGAGGCTGCCGCACGTAACGATCTTGAATTGAAAGCTTTTGAGTCTCAAGAAGGAGCTTGGTTCAGGTTACAACCTAAAACGGAGGATGAGGAATGAGTGTGTTGCGACTGCTTATAGTTGAGGATGATGAACAGGATCTATCTACCTGTAGAGATACTGTCGAAAGATACGAAAATGAAAAGCAGCGCAAAGTCGAACTCGTCGAATGCAAGGATGTCAGTGCGGCTTTCGAGTGCCTTGACAATTCCTTCGACGGTGCGATTATTGACCTGAAGCTCGGGGATCAGGGTGATGAAGGCAATCAGGTTATACGTAAAATCGAAGATTCACAGTTCCGGATTCCAGTCTTTATTTTAACTGGAACCCCTGTCAACACGGATTTTGCACATATAAAAGTTTTCAAAAAAGGAGACCTTGGAGCAGGATACGATGATTTGTTGGACAGATTCTGGAATATCTATAACACAGGACTGACCCGCATCATGGGTGGCAGGGGCATCATCGAACAAACATTGAGCCAAGTATTTTTGGGAAATCTCCTCCCACAGATAGATAAATGGATACATTATGGTGAGAACGATTCTTCCAGAACTGAAAAGGCTCTTCTTCGGCACACGCTGAATCATCTGCTCCAGCTTCTTGACGATGACGCAGACAGTTGCTTTCCCGAAGAAGTCTATCTGCACCCGCCGCTTAATGACGATATCCGGACTGGTAGCCTTGTTAAAGAAAAGAAAAGTGGGAAGTGGTTTGCTGTCATGAGTCCAGCCTGCGACCTTGTCGTGAGGGAAGATGGCAGCCGTAATACTGACAGGATTCTTATTGTCGAAGTTGACCTTGGAACGACGTTATTTTCGTGGTTTGATGATACAAATTTGAGTAACAACAGAAAGGGAGAATTGAAACGAGCGTTTGGGAATAACAAATCAGCCTATCATCACTGGCTTCCTAAGACGGATTTCTTTGAAGGCGGGTTCCTCAATTTTAGAAAACTTTTCACTTTGGAATTTGAGCAATTCCAAGAAAAATTCCACACCCCTCCTGAAATACAAATCTCGCTATCTTTTGTGAAGGATATTGTGGCGCGTTTTTCATCATACTACGCTCGTCAGGGCCAGCCAGATATTGATTTTGGCAGATTTATCAACTCTTGAAATAGGCGTATAGGAAGTTGCAGGATTGAAGTTCGCTACATTTCGATGGATTCACGTTTTTTAACTCACCCCCATACCCTTCCCACCGCATCCTGTATCTTCTTCTCGAATCGCTCAATCAACTTCCGGTTTGCATTCACCAGTGCCTGCTCTGCTTCAATCTCAGCGACGATATCTTGCTGAATGGTCAAAGTGGGAAGAGGTATTTTGTAGTTTTCTACCACCCGCCTTGGTACCCGTTGCAATCCCCCTGTCCCTGTCATTTGCGGTGTTGCCCATCTGCGGAATGCAGGAGTAGCGACGCACAGAAATATCCATTCGGGGAGTACTTCCCCGGTCGGTCTCAGTACATAGAACTCACTTGAACCGAAGCCGATTCCGTTGCTCAAGCCTTTCGCAATACCCGCTTTGCCGTTTTCAAAACATGGCGTCACTTTTGCAATTAGCACGTCATTGTCCTTGAAATATGTATAGCTGGATCCGACCTCTTTCAGACATTTGTAATCTTTGGCGTCAAAGTACATCCTGTTTTCGCCCATATCAGACATCGGTACAAAGGAAACGATTTTTGCGCCATCCATTGCTGCTATTTCTGATTTTCGCGGATTTACAACACAGGCTTCTCTAACTTCCACCATTGGCCACTCGGAATCAATTATAATATGTGGTCGATAGTTCTCCACCACCGCCCGCGCTCCGTCTATCACGCGCTGATAGCCCTCTATTTCCGAGACGATTTCCCGCTGTACTTCAAGCGGTGGCAAGGGGATTTCCAAATCCTCAAACGACTGCCAACCTACTCGGGGAAGCTGTGCGCCCTTGAGTTGGCGCAAAACGGCATTATTGAAATGGCTATTCCGAAAGATATGTGCGTATAAGGCTGACACGACGCGCCTATCCAGAGGCCGAATAACAAAAATGTCAGTTGAGCAGATACCTTTTCGATCTGCGAGCCAAACTTTGTTTAGGTTCGGTCGTAATTTTCCATAGAGAATATCACTGGGTTGAAAGACATTTTTCAGACTCTTAATATCTGCTGGATTATCAACGACTACGCCTCCTGTTAATTGACCGCTGTTTTGGGTGATGTTCTGGAGACCAACGTATGTAATTGGGCCGAGTAGTGATTTGGGTAAAACAGTTTCTCCTGACCTCTGAAATACGTCTCCAACTCGCACAAAAGGCCATTCAGATTGAATAAAACGTTCTGTCCGATACCGTTCTCCACTCAGATTGTATTCCCCACCTTCTGCTACCTTTGGTTTCTCAACGATCAGTCCTTGCATGATGGGTTTATCTATTGTGTACTGCGCTTCGGGTTCTGCGGCCATAGGTATGGACTGAGAATTATCTACTGCTTCGCCAGCCCGTAGTCGTGTGAGATATTCGCAAAGTTCCTCTGCTACTTGCGGCAGGTCGTTTTTGTCAATCTCCCGCCGTTGTGCCCCTAAGTCAAAGCCGTCATTTTCTACCTTGAAGAAGGCGATGTGGTCTGTCTTTTTCGCCAGTACTTTGTCCAGTATGAGAATAGAAGTTTTGACACCTGAGTATGGATTGAACACGCCAGCGGGAAGCGAGACGACGGCAACGAGATATTCTTCTACAAGCATTTTGCGGAGTTGCTTGTGCGCGTTCTGGCTCTGGAAAATGATGCCTTCGGGTACGATGATCCCGGCGCGTCCTGCAGGCGTTAGATGTTCGGCGATATAATCGACAAATAGCACTTCGCTACGTCTGGACTGTACGGAGAAGCGGTTGTGCGGGCGGATGCCGCCTTTTGGCGACATGAATGGCGGGTTGGCGAGGATTATATCGGCGTATTCGTTCCAGTATTCCTCACTGGTCAGGGTGTCGTATTCAGAAATATGCGGATCGGCAAAGCCGTGCAGGTACATATTTACCAGTGATAAGCGCACCATATCGGGCGATATATCGTAGCCCTTAAAATTGTCTGCCAGTCTTCCCCGCTCGTCTGGTGTAAGCGTAATTTGGCACTGCTCATTGGTGTTGGCTTTGAGTATGTGCTTGTAGGATGAGATTAAAAATCCGGCGGTGCCGCAGGCCGGGTCGAGTACGCTTTCGTCTTTTTTGGGATCAATGACTGTGACGATGAAGTCGATAATGTGGCGCGGTGTGCGGAATTGTCCGGCGTCTCCCTGTGAACCGAGTACAGAGAGCAAATATTCGAAGGCGTCGCCGAGTCGTTCGGAGTGGTCGTACTCAAATTCGTCAATGATTTTGAGAAAGGCGCGGAGGGTTTCGGGATCGCGGTAGGGTAAAAAGGCGTTCTTAAAGATGTCCCGAAATAGAGGTGGAATACCGGGGTTTTCTGGCATTCTGGTGATGGCATCGGCGTAGAGGTTGAGCATTTCGTGTCCACCCAGGCCAGAGCGCATCAGTTTTGCCCAACCGAAATTGGCGAACTCTCCAGCGAAGAATTGTCGTTCTCCCCCGAGTTCTTCACTTTCGGCGTCCAGGTCGTCCATGAATTTGTAGATCAGCGCAATGGTGATTTGTTCAACCTGACTCTTGGGATCGGGTACTTTGCCCACCAGAATATCGCGGGCGGTGTCAATACGGCGTTTGGTATCGGTATCGAGCATAGGTAGGACTTCCTTTTGTGGCTATCGTTTTCAAGCAACGAACTGATTCAATGGTACGTAATCTTTGACATATTCGGGGATGAGTGCGCGGTATTTTTCGGGTACGGCGCGGAAGTCGCGGATGGAGAAGACCGGGTTGGTGGCAAGTTCGGTGTATGCGCGATTTTCGATGATGTGGCGAATCTGATTGCTGGTGAGGTACGCTTTGAAATAGGTTTTGAGGGCGGGAATGGAATGGGCGTCTTCTGGCTTGTTGTCGGCGACAAATTTGTTGAATTCTTCTTCTAATAACTCGTCCTTAGACTTGAAATGTGGGATGAGGTCAAAGACTTTTTCCAGTATCTCGCGCAGGGTCAGGCGACGATCTACGGCTGCTGCCTGGCGGAGTTTGTTGAGGGTATAGTATTCTTCGGGCTTGTCAAAGACTTCACTGTTCACATAGTCGATTACGCGATCCCACTGTCCGGCTTCAACGGCTTTTACTATGGTTTTGTCCTCGCGCACGGTGTCGGCGAATTTGTCGAAGAACATGCGGTCAATTTTCATGCCGTCGTAGCCGATGTGCTCTTCTGTGATTGCTGAGAGAATATCCCTGCCCAGATGCTCGTACCCATAGCGTGTCGTTGGCCCGGGATCGCTTTCGCCTTCATGAGTGCGCCTGTACGCAGGTAGTTCCAGTATCTCGTCGTAGTTGAATTCGGTTTCGAAGTATTCGCAGTTGCCGAAGAAGTCAAAGAGTTTGAAGGCGGTTTTCTCAGGGTGTGCGATGCGGTCCTTGTGGCTGTCGTCTAAGAGCAGGTCGCGGAAATCGTGCTTTCTCGTGCCTCGGCCTTTGATCTGGATAAAGTCTGTGGGTGAGAAGATGGGGCGGAATAAGCCCAGGTTGAGGATGTCTGGACAGTCGTAGCCGGTGGTCATCATGCCGACGGTGACGCATACGCGGGCTTTGCTCGTGCGGTATTGGGGCAGGAAGTTGGCGGTGCCGAGCAGGTTGTTATTGGCAAAGTTGATGGTGAATTGTTGTGCGTCTGGTATCATGGATGTGACCTGTACGGCGAAGTCGGACTGGTATTTGTCGGGAAACATCCGGTGAGCCATTTCGTTGAGTATGTTGGTTAAGTGGGCGGCGTGGTTCTGGCTGACGGCAAAGATGATGGACTTGCCAATTTCACCGCTGACGGGGTCGCGCAGGGCGTTTTCGAGAAAGGTTTTGCAGAAAAGCACGTTGGTGGCGTCGGAAAAAAATCGCTTCTCGAACTCGCGCTGTTTGTAGGTTTCCTCGTGATCTTCGCCCTCGGTATCGGTGAACGAGACGACGAAGCCCTGCTCAGAGAGGAGTTGGGTTGTCACATTGGTGCGGGCGTCAACAACGGTTGGGTTGATCAAGACGCGATCTTTTACGCCATCGAGTAGGGAATAGCGAAAGGTGGGTTGTCCGCTTTCACATCCAAAGGTGCGGTAGGTGTCGAGCAGCAGGCGCCGCTCAACCTCGCGCGGGTCGCGTACCGCTGGGTCAGATGTTTTGACGCCGCGCAGGTAGTCGCGGGGTGTTGCGGTCAGGCCGAGTTTGTATCCGACGAAGTAGTCGAATACCGCGCGGGCATTGCCCGAGATGGAGCGATGTGCTTCATCGGAGATCACGAAATCGAAATCTGTAGGCGAGAAGATTTTCTGGTACTTGTTGTCGAACTGGAAGGATTGGACCGTGCTGACCACAATCTCGGCACGCCGCCAGTCATCGCGGTTCTCTTTGTAAATGACTGTCTCAAAGTCGGCTGAGAGCAATTCTGTGAAGACCTTTTTGGCCTGGTCCTCCAATTCGAGACGATCCACAAGGAAGAGTACGCGGCTGGCATTGCTGGAACGAAGGAATAGCTTGATGATGGCGGCAGCGGTGAGTGTCTTGCCCGTGCCAGTGGCCATTTCAAATAGGAAGCGATCTTTGCCTTCCCTCACTGCGCGTTGCAGGGCGTGGACGGCTTGCAATTGATACGGGCGGAGGAAGCGTAGTTTGTTGGCGTTAATGAAGGCGGAGCGTTCGGCTTCGTTTTTCCACGCGGCTTCCGATGCATAATTGGGGCGTTGGGTGAGGACGATGTAGTCGTCGCTGACGCGCTCATCCATCAGACGTTGCGGGTTGGGCGCAGTCTTCTGGTAGCCAGTGACTGAATCGGGTGTTGGGAATGCAGTGATGATGTAAGGGTTGCCCCGGTCGAGGTCCCAGAAGTAGTGCAGGTTTCCGTTGGAGAGGATGACGAAGCGGCAGTTCTGTGAGCGGGCGTACTTTCGCGCCTGTTCCTTTCCCGCCAGTGGCTGTTTCTCCTCTGCTTTGGCTTCCAGTACGATGAGCGGAAATCCCCTGTCGTCCAGCATCAGAAAGTCGATAAATCCTTTGCGGGTTTTCTCAAAGTTGTCGCCGAGGGTGTTAATCTCAACACCCGCTTCGAGACGAATATTGGCGGGTTTGTCTCCTTCCTCGCAAAATCGCCTTCCCGCTGATTCGAGTAGTTTATTGATCTTTAGCCGTGCAGTAGCTTCGTTCATCTTCTTCGGTCTTATTGTCTTTGGAGAACCTCGGGCGCAACAGCAGTCGGCTGACTCTCCAGGTAGAGCGTGTCATAGCTCAGATCTAACTCGCCTGGCCATTCCACGGAACCTGCTACTACACGGACTGCCTGGAAAGTGGCGCGATTCTGAAGGCGCACAAAGACGCCGCGCTTTAGATAGGGCTTCACATCGAATATCCGCTGTTCACCGTTCTCAAATATTAATTCCAGTTGATAATCTTCGAGTGGGCGCACTTGCTTGACATAGGGATTCATTTCAATCTCTCAAGCCATCATCTATCACCCGATAACTTCGCGTAATCAATTTCCAGTAGCTGGGTGATTTGTTTTTCCAGTTTTAGGAGATCGGGTCGGTAGGCTGCGTTATAGTATTCTTTGTAAGAAATCACGAACATTTCCGAAAACGTCGTGATCTAAATCCCAATAGTCATTCTTTGCTGCTACGCCTACAGAAAAATGCGGATCGGGTTTCGTTGTCAGATAAGCATGGGCACGGGCTTTGTGTGGGTTTTTGATGGACACATCTGGCAAATTTTCGACACACACAAAAAAATCATCAATGCAGTGATTCACTGGAGTGTCCATAAAGCTCTCACAAAGTAGTGTCTCAAGCATACCCGTGCGATTATCCCCGGGCAGTATCAGTACCGTCACCGCTGGGCTGATACCTGTACGTTTTGCAGGGCTATCCGGTACAGGTAGCTCGGCATTCCTTAGTGAAGACTGAATGCTTTGTAACGCGCTTCCAGCGGAAGTTTCCGCATCCCGAACAATACCGAGGCTCTGGACGCTCTGAAAATTAGGCATGTTCACAAACGCAGGCAAGAAATTACGTAGTTCGTTCACGCCGCCGAAGTTCTGGATCTGGATGTTCTCAAGAGATAGATGGTCGATAAATGCTTCAAAGAAATTTCGCTGGTCATTGCCTTCAACGAGAAGTTGAATTTCCGATTTGATTTCTTCTGGTGGCATACCTATCGAACCTCAAGATTGTGCCGGATTGCAGCATCGATTACATGAGGTTCATAGGTGACACAGCGACTTGTTTTGTCCGCGATTTCAAGCCTATGCAGACGAAACCTGTCCTTACTCAGAGATTCATGAGCTGCCATTACGCATTCAAAACTATGTGTGGTCGCAAATATCTGCGTGCGGAACTGCTTGGCCGCTTCTTCAATGACCCGCCAGACATCGGGTAGCACAGAGTGGTGAATCCCATTCTCCACTTCATCTACCAGAACCACACCATCTGGTACTGAAGCTATAGCCAAAACAAGGCAAGCAATTTGGGTCATACCTTCGCCCATTACGGACAACGGTATAAGTTCGGGCCAACCAATATCTCCCCAGATCATAGGGGTGCCACTGGAAGAATTGTCTTCGATGCTTTGTAATCTTGGCTCAAAGACCCGTAGTGCTTTTAAGAGCATATCTCCCTGTTTCCGCTGTCTCAATATTCCCAGCCTTACGGCATCTTCCTGTATATTCCTGATCCGCGATAAGACAATTGTCGCAGGAAATGGGACAGGTGTAGCAGGCTGCTGGACCTCAAGCCCCTGACTCTTCATACGTATATGGCTTTTAACTGATTTACGTGAAGGACCGATATACTGAAATACGAGTGAACGTTCGTCAAAAAAATTTGTCACCGAAGTCCCATTCGTACGATCAAGAGGAATCTCAGTGGTGGGCTGTCGTTCCGATGTAATCTTCAAGGTCAATTGAGTGCGCGATGAACGATACCCTTTAATCTCAATAGAACGTCCCATGTCCAGATCGGAGAAGAGTTGTTTCCAAAAGGGATCATTGGTCGAAACGACACCTGGTTCCAGGCCCCGAATAACATTGCCATTTATTGCCATTTGTGCGTTTCCGGCTCCAGCCAGCAGAAAAATTGCCTCAAGTAAACTGGTCTTACCGGAATTATTTTTTCCGGCAATGAGGTTAATCCCGCTCAATTGGTCGATTTTGAGCGCGTTGAAGCTGCGAAAATTTCGTATTTGCAAGCGTTTCAACATCGCTTTCACTCCTCGCTTATATCTGATTTCCCAGATTTCCTTCGTACTAATTTACGGTTATTTCGGCAGGGCAATTCAAAATATAATATCCAAATTCGGTGTAAAGATCAAATTTTTCATCTCTTATGCAGTATCACCTACTTACCGCTAAGACTGTGTAGGGTTATGGGGTCGAATTTCGAAAGCTCACGAATCGACGCTCCAGAAAATTGCGATTCGGCCAGTCTTCCCGTTCTCTCGGAAGCCGGAGCTCAGTTCCATCGAGGTCTTTGAGAGCTACCAACAGATCGCCATCCTCTTGATCGTGCAACTGCGGCGATACATGGACTTGAAAATTGGGATCAACTCCGATCAAGTGCGAATCGAAAGCGACATGGTGTAGTGCCGAC
>JAPPDN010000338.1 GCA_028824575.1 Candidatus Poribacteria bacterium
GGGAGATAGAACCGCTGATTGCATCTCCGTAGCAGGACAGACTGACACAACATAATGTGCAAAATTGATCCGCGCAGGCACCGTAATGATTCTATACGGCATCAAGGGGGTCTCTGTATTGCTGAACTTGAAAGCTGATCTGTAGTTGCTTCCCTTTCATCTGCGTAAAACGCTCGAATGAACTGGCCTGAGAGGCGGCCAGTTGTACACCGCTCACTCGCGTTTTTTCTGCGTTCATGCTCGAATTACTCGCCTTCATTCTGCGGATCGCCTTTGCCTTTCTTATGCTGAGGACCCTATCAAAGCAACCCGCATTTTTTCATTTTATTCCTCAAAACCATCCTCGAGATACCCAGGATCTCGGCCGCGTGAGCTTGATTCCCACCTGTTCGCCGCAATGCTTCTTGAATCAGTGCCTTCTCGACCGCGGGCCAACTCATCTGTTTATCGGATAGGGATTGCACCATCTGGTCAACGACACGCTCCGCGGGCATTGACGATGTCTCTGCGGTCGAGGAATTCTCAAACAGATCAAAACCCAGATCTTCCACATCGACCTCGCCATCACAGCACAAAATAGCTGCCCGTTCAACCGCATTCTTAAGCATGCGGACATTGCCCGGAAACTCCTGCTGCTGGAGCAAATCCTCAGCCGCTCTGGAAAACCTCATCAACGGCTTCCTTAGATCTCGGGCATAATCATCCAAAAAGTGCCGCGCCAAGAACAGAACATCTCCCGGTCGCTCGCGCAACGGCGGCACCTGTATCGTGAACACATTTAACCGATAGTACAGGTCCTCCCTGAACGTCCCTTCCTCTACGGCTGCAGTAAGCGATCTATTCGTCGCTGCAACCACGCGCACATCTACTGGGATCTCATCACTACTCCCCACAGGGCGAATGCAGCGCTCTTCCAGAGTCCGCAACAAACGCACCTGCATCTCGAGTGGCATATCCCCAATTTCATCCAGAAACAGCGTACCCTCGTGTGCCAGCTCAAAATGACCCTTCTGGTCTGCCGTTGCGTCCGTAAACGCGCCCTTCGTGTGCCCCAAAAACGCGCTCTCAAACAATTTTTCCGGAATCGCAGAGCAATTCACTGGAACAAACGGACCGCTGGCGCGATCGCTCTCACAATGCACAGCCCGCGCAACCAGTTCCTTCCCCGTACCCGTCTCTCCAACAATCAGCACCGTCGTATGATCCGTCACAGCCACCTGCAGGATTTGTGCTTTCATCTTCACAACCGCCTCACTCTCCCCTATAATCGCACTCAAACCGCTCCGCGCTCGCTCCTGCACCAGGTAATGATCCAGCCTCGCCTGCATCCTACGGGTCTCTTTTCGAAGTGCCTGGTAGCGCACCGTGCGCTGGATAGCAGCATTCAGATCTTCTACCTTGAAGGGTTTGCTGAAGAAATCAAACGCCCCTGCTCGCAGTGCGCGAAACGCATGCTCAGACTCTTTGACCCCGGTAATCACAATCACTTCAATCTCTGGGGCTACAGACCGCACCTGCCAAAGCACTTCAAACCCATCCATACCGGGCATCTTCACATCCGTAATCACAATATCCACAGCCTGGCTCTCCACCACCTCCACACCCTTCTCACCATTCGCCGCTTCAATAACCGTATGTCCCCTCGCAATGAGGAACCGCCCTATCGAAGACCGAATATGTGCATCGTCATCGATCACCAAAATCGTCATACTGACCTGATCATTCATTCTTATTTCCCCCAATTAGTCGCAACCGTTTGTTCGAGATTTTGAAAAAATAAAACGAGATTCGCAAAAAGCAAGGTCACTCAACCAGAATACGGACAGATTATGCTTTTGTGCATTTTGATATTATCGTGCATCTCAGCGCGTATGCTGTCACTATTATCGTCACCCCAAGGCGAAAAGTGAATCAGCCCAGACTGCGCGTCAAGCGTTGACAGACATCCAAAAGGGGCTATATTTCCTTTGTGTCAGCTAAAGGCTACTCGCTGAATACTATCCTATAGTTACACATGACATGAACATAAAACAAAAGGCAGTACGATGCTGGACCAGTCAACCCTGAACGACATCATCCGACGCATTGTAGAGGTCGCTCATCCAGAGAAGATCATTCTCTTTGGATCCGCCGCGAGGGGCGACCTGAATCGCCATAGCGACGTTGACCTGCTCGTCGTAAAGGACGACAGCGATCCGTGGACTGTTATGGGAGACATCTATGGGAACCTGCGCGGCGTTGGCGTGGCAGTCGATGCAATCGTGGTCACGCCAACGCAAATGGAACGCTACAAGGATAGTCACGCTCTGGTAATCAAGCCCGCACTGCGAGAGGGAAGGGTCATATATGAAGCCGCCTGAACGCTTCCCGCCCGACGATCCCCGGGAATGGCTGAACCGCGCCAGAAGCAATCTAATTCGAGCAAAAAACCGAATTCCCGGTACCTATCTCGAAGACTTGTGTTTCGATGCCCAACAGGCGGCAGAAAAAGCCATCAAGGGCGTAATGATCGCATGCGATATTGCGTTTCCGTATGTGCATGATCTCGGCCAACTATTGACCGTATTGGAATCAAACGGACAACATGTACCCGACGATATTTACCGGGCAGGAAAATTGACGCCCTACGCGACAGTGGCACGCTATCCTGGTATGGAGCACCCCGTCTCTGAACAGCACTACTTAGAAGCAGTGGAAATCGCCGAAGCTGTTGTCCGCTGGGCTAAGAAGCGGATATGATTCCAGAGAATGTAAGCGATTGACCGCCGTTGCCAAGGTAATAGGCCAACTAAAACGGGAGAACTCCAAGGAGCCTTGAGAACCAACACCAGAAACAGGCTTATCAAGACTCTGGTCTGCGTTTAAGAAAATGCTCACAAAAACTCCTGGTTAGACTTGATCTCTTGAATAATATCATACGAAAATAGAAAGCCATCCAAAGGAAAAAAATAATGAATTGGGATAATATCGACGCTGAGATGACGCCATGGAGAACCAGAGTCAAGAATTTACAGACTCAGTTGGGGATCGGCGCGTCGAAAGGCTGCTTCGACTGTGATCATTTCAAGAGTTGCCATGCGAGTATTTCTAATCAGCCTATCCTCAAAGGCGACTGGACCTACGTCGGTCACAAATACGGGCAAGCGTTAGTCGGAGGGAAACCGGCGAAGATTCTTTTTATATCTTTGGATCGGGGTGGACAGGGTAATGGGTATGAAAAGTTTAAGGCTACTCAACAAGGTTTTCGCACAGCCGCCTACGAACACGAGAATTCGCACATGGGTGGCGTGGATGTCGAGCTTGAGCATTTATTGGACGAGACATCTCCCGAAGACCGTTGTCAGCAATTTGCACTGACGAACTCTGTCCGGTGCCGTCGTAAGTCTGGTTCCATGAGGTACGAAGCTACGCGGATAATGGAACAAAATTGTGAATCTTATACGAAGGCGATCATTCGAATACTTAAACCTGATATCATCATCGCACAGGGAGATAATCCCCGTAAGAGCATGTGTCGCTTGTTCTCTCCCATAATCGTAACAAGATACAGGGGGCAAGCATCAGCGGAAATCGGACGAGGAAATATTGGGAGTGGTGCGGATGTTTTGTTTTTGCTCACCGCACATCCTGCCTTCTATGCTCGAAGAGGTTTCCCTTGGAGCGAGGGAGATCCTCCGCCGGAAGAAATAGAACAGGCAATTCAACAAGCAAGAGAAATTTATTCGGGTGTGCGACAAACCCATAGCATAGAAGAAAATAATGTCTCATACCAGGCGAACAGTAGCCATTATCGACAGAGAGATTTATTTTTTAATACGAACGAAACTAACGCACCAGGCGCATATCATAATATGTTTAATCAAGGCGTAATCGCTGTCTATGGATACGGCGGGCCAGCAATTTTTAACCAATGCATCGCAGGTCAGCGAGTTTTTGCTTATGTCAATGGCATGGGCATCCTGGCGGTAGGACATATCGTTGATGGCCAAGCCTTCCCTGACGACACAGTTTTTCACCAGCCTGACGAGTACCATGTAAGTGTCCAATGGGAGACAATTGTACCCGAACACATGGGTGTCACATTCCAGGAAGTTATACAGGATTTCGGCTACCATCTCCCTATCCGCAAGACCCTTTGCCGAATGTATTGTCTCCCTAATGTCACAGACGGGATCGCGATAGAGCTTCTACACAGGGCTGGGGGAAACCCGCCCTGAGGTCTTGAACAGCGAAATTTCGTAGTAAGGGCAATAAATTAAGGAGTATCTCAATGGCTGATTCGACCCCCATTAATGCGCCAGAATCTTGTCCTGGAGTTACCCCGATTCGGATGCTGTTGCCGAATTCTAAATTCTGTCTCGATGCGATGAAACATAGGGTCTAAAGAGCCTGTATTCAGGCTACAAATAGCCATTTTTTCTCTCTCTCAACCAATTTGGCAACAGCATCGCTTCGGTGGAGAATTTAGGGCTTGTGTATCAAGCCTGTGATTGATGCAGTTTGCCTTTCATCTGCGTTTATCTGCGTCCATCTGCGGATAGCTTTTCTCCACCACTGGCAACATCACCCTGAAAGTCGTCCCCACGCCCTGCTCGCTCTCCACAGTGATCTGTCCGTCATGATTGCGAACAATGGCATAAATAATCGACAAACCCAAACCCGTGCCGCGGTCAGCATCTTTTGTCCTAAAAACGGATCAAAAAGACGTTGCCTTGTCACCTCCTCCATCCCTACCCCATTATCCTCCACCTCAATAAAAACCGCATCGTCCTCAGCGCACATATCCGGATCCGCCTAATAGATGTAGGCACAGAAAAACGAAAAGTTTTGACTTCCAAATAGATAGCGAAAACGGTATAATACTTTATCGAGCAGGGCGACCGTGCTGACATCACACTCTGGAGATAAGAGATGGGCATATCAGACAGACGCAAGTTGCCTATCGGCATTCAGACCTTTCGCGAGATACGAGAGGAGAACTACTACTATGTCGATAAAACGGCCCTCATTCAGCGACTGATCGACGAGGGTAAGCACTACTTTCTATCGCGTCCGCGTCGCTTTGGCAAAAGCCTGTTTCTGGACACACTGAAGGAACTGTTTGAGGGCAATGAACCCCTGTTCGAGGGGCTATACATTCACGACCACTATGACTGGTCTGTTCGCCATCCCGTTCTGCGACTCGATTTTGGCATCGGCAATTTCAAAGAGCCGGGTTACGTGCAGGCAAATGTGATGACGCAACTTCACACCATAGCAGAAGAAGCCGGTATTGCGCCGCATTACGATACGGCACCGGAGTGCTTTGGCGATCTGATCCGGGTCTTGCACCGGCAGGTTGGGCAACGCGTTGTCGTTCTGGTTGATGAATACGACAAGCCGATTCTGGACGCACTTGAGGTGCCAGAGGTCGCTCGCGCCAATCGCGACTTTTTACACGGTCTATATTCAACAATCAAGTCTAATGACGCCCACGTCAAGTTCACCTTTCTCACAGGCGTCAGCAAATTCTCCAAAGTCAGCCTGTTCTCTGGTCTCAACAATCTCAATGACATCACGCTGGATGCACGCTACTCAGCCATCTGTGGCTACACAGATGCAGACCTGGACGCGATATTCGCACCAGAGCTACCCGGTCTGGATCGGGATGAGATACGCCGCTGGTACAACGGCTATAGCTGGCTGGGAGAGGAGGTCTATAACCCGTTCGACATCCTCCTGCTCTTCGACAAGCGCCTGTTTGGTGCCTACTGGTTCGAGACGGGCACACCGACGTTTTTGATCGAGACCCTGATCTCGCGCGGGGTCGGTACGCTGGCTCTGGACAACATGCTGGGCAGCGACGAACTGTTGTCTGCCTTCGACGTTGGCCATATTGCCACCGAAGCATTGCTGTTCCAGACCGGCTATCTCACGATTATCCAAACCGAACCGCGCGGCAGCAGGACCTACTACCGTCTGAGCTACCCAAACCAGGAAGTGCGCCAGAGCCTGAACGAAAACTTACTAAATCACTTGACCGGGCGCCCGACGCAGCAAGCAGAGCATAGCGCCCGTTTGTACGACCTGTTGCTGGTCAATGACTTCGCTGGCCTAAAAAGCCTATTCAAGGCGTTCTTCGCCAGCATTCCCTACCAGTGGCACACGAACAATGAAATAGCGAACTACGAAGGCTACTACGCCAGCGTCTTCTACTCCTACTTCGCATCGGTGGGATTCGACATCGTTGTGGAAGACAGTGGCAGCGATGGGCGTCTGGACATGGCGGTTCGTTTCAACGACACTGTGTATCTGTTCGAGTTCAAAGTGGTGGAATTGGCATCGGAAGGGTCTGCAATGGGGCAATTGCAGGCAAAGGGATATGCGGACAAATACCGCGACCTGGGCGAGCCGATTTTTATGATCGGGGTAGAGTTCAGCCGCGAGACCCGCAATCTGATAGGGTTCGAGACAGCTCTCGCATGAAGAGTAAAAACCGATGCAAAGTCTCACCTTCCCAATCAGATGCATCTCGCCTCGAGTACAATACAAAGCCCGTTGATCATCACTGATCGACGGGCTTTCTTTTTTCTGTTCATTGACGCTGGCCGTAGGCATACAGTATATTGTGGGATACATTGGCTGAAGAAATACAATATATAGACGCACGGCATCTACGGATCTCAAATTCAACTGTCTGCCGATCTTTCTGAGAAAAAGGCATGAAAATTGCAAATATTGACTTTCCCAAACCTCTATTAAACGCCTTGCGCGATGGTAAACTGGTGGTTTTCGCCGGCGCAGGCGTTTCGATGGGTGAACCTGCCAGCCTGCCGAGTTTCAAAGATTTAGCGAATAAGATTGCGGAAGGAACCGGCAAAACTTTGCAGGACAGAGAGCCGATAGACCGTTTCCTCGGACGGTTACAACATGATCGTGTAAAAGTTCACGCACTCGCCGAAGAAAATCTATCTCTACCAGGTCTGCAAGCGACCGATCTACATCGGAATCTTCTACGGCTCTATTCCACAGCCGAGCAAGTTCGTGTCGTTACTACCAATTTTGACCTTTTGTTCGAGCAGGCAGCAAAGGATGTTTTTACCAATAGCCAACCCGAGGTGTTTCGGGCACCCGCATTGCCCCTGGGACATCAGTTCAACGGCATCGTCCACCTCCACGGTGCAGTCAGCCATCCTGATGAGATGATAATTACGGACGCAGATTTCGGTCGTGCCTATTTAACTGAGGGATGGGCGCGGCGTTTTCTCATCGAGTTGTTCCGTTCTTTCACAGTGCTTTTCATAGGCTATAGCCACGATGACACCATTATGAATTATCTGGCGCGTGCCCTGCCAACAGGCGAGGTTCCCCCGCGTTTTGTTTTAACCGGTGAAACGGATGATAATGCAGACCGTTGGCACGTACTCGGGATTGAATCAATCAGATATCCGCAACTTGGAGAGCACGATTACAGCACGCTCTATGAGGGCGTCCACCATATCGCCGAACATGTCAGACGCAATGTCCTCGACTGGCAACGCGAGATTGCCGCGATCGCAGAAAAACCGCCGCCCCTTGATGAGGAAATAGCAGACCTTATTGAGGATGCGTTTGAGGATGTAACAAAGGTCAGCTTTTTCACAAAAGCAGCTTCAGATTCAAAATGGATTGATTGGCTCGACAAGCGCGGGATTCTAAATGTACTGTTTATAGATGGCACGCTCAGTGATCGGGATCAAGTCTTGTCCTGGTGGTTGGTAGAGAACTTCGCATACGACCAGGCAGATAAGCTATTTCTGTTGATTGGCAAGTACAACATGCGTTTGAATCCGCATTTCTGGAATAATCTGGTTTGGGCTATCGTAGAAGAGATCTCTCCTTTGGATAAGGACATTTCGTCCCGTTGGATTTCACTCTTGCTCGACACCGCTCCAATACCTGAAAGTACTGATGATGATCTACTGTATCGAATCGGAAAATTTTGTATTAAACACGGAATGTTAGACAGTCTGTTGCAAGTTTTCGATACGATGGCGGGTAGCCGCTTACTGATTGAGGAGGGCTTCAAGTGGCCTGATGAGGAGGACGATAATGAGAGTCCGCCCGTTGATGTGAAATTACCACTGATAGGCGAAGACTATCAATTAGTAGAACTGTGGACAGATGGTCTGAAACCAAAATTGTCTCAAGTAGCCGACCCTTTACTTGAACGGGTTGTCAAGCGTCTGCAAGAACGGTATCTCACATTACACGCCTGGCAGAAGGCAGATAGGGAATGGGAAAGCGAGAGCTATAGTCGCTCGGCCATTGAGCCACACAAACAGAACGATTATCTCTACCCGGTTGATTTGTTGATCGATGTAGCCCGCGACTGCCTTGAATGGCTGGCCTCGAATCATGAAGAGACAACGTTGCAGTGGTGCATCCGGCATGTGGATTCGGATGCACCACTGCTGCGCCGCCTATCGGTGCATGGCGTGTCCAATCTCGAAAGCATGACCGCGGATGACAAAATTGATTGGATTCTAACACACATAGACCTGCATGATATTTGTGCTCACTACGAAATATTCCAGGCAGTAGGAAAAGCCTATCCCAATGCCAGTTTGCAATACCGGGAATCCCTCATTAAGGCTGTGTGGAATTATCGCTGGAGGAACGATGAGGATCCCCAACAGGAAAGAGAAGTCACAGCCCATCATCATTTCACCTGGTTTGATTGGCTCTATAAATCAGACTCCAGTTGTACCCTGGCCAAGCAAGCCCTGGATAGAGTATCAGCAGAATACCCACAATTCAGACCAAGCGAACATCCAGACCTGCCATCTGCGAGTCGCCCTGTCAGGTATAAAAGCCCGTGGACTGTTAAAGACCTGCTGGCAAAACCAGCCGCCGATTGGATTGACGATTTGTTGTCATTTCAAGGCAAGAGATGGGGTGACTCTGAACATAGAGAACTTTTGGATCGCAGAGAACTCCTGGTTAATGTCTCAGAAGCAGTGAGGCAGAATTTTGACTGGGG
>JAPPDN010000807.1:0-628 GCA_028824575.1 Candidatus Poribacteria bacterium
CATTTTCAATTGACCGGCGGATTACGCCGAACGAGGAACTTGAACTTGCCGAACTCGAATTGCGGGAAGCGATTTCTGGCGCGTGCCAATACTACCCCGATTTAGAGGCGGAAGCACGAGCAATCTTGCGCATCGAACCCTGTTTGACGGATACCGCTTCGCCGATAGCGCAGGCGTTCGCCGATGCGGTGCGTATCGTCCGTTTCAATCAACCGAAATTTAAAGGCACTACCGGATTTACGGACTTGCACTATTTCGTCAATACAGGGTTGCCGGGAATCGGCTACGGACCGAGCGGGGAGGGTGGACATGCCATCAATGAGCGCGTACATATCCCCGATCTCGTGCGGACTTCCACTATCTACGCGACCTTCATGACACGCGCAGAACTTTAAAACACACTAAAATACACTGTAGCGCAAGGTCTCCGTACCTCAGCGCATTCCATAAAACATAAAAGAGGTTAATATAATGCAAAACCGAAGACCTGCACCGTTCAATGTTGTGCAAGGGGACACTATAGGAACAACATGGGCATTGCCGGAAGACGCAATCGCCCGATTTGGAAAAGGGGAAGTAAATCACGGTAATGTTAAAGTATCTCCGGATGGCACATATTTTACTGTCG
>JAPPDN010000807.1:638-8965 GCA_028824575.1 Candidatus Poribacteria bacterium
CGGGACTGGCATGGGACTCTGGTGGTATGATGTATCCTCAATGTCTCCGGTCTCATTGTGGGAAACGAACAGAGGAATGGTTAAGTCCATCGATTTTTCCGATGA
Organism: Candidatus Poribacteria bacterium; assembly: GCA_028824575.1. Lineage (GTDB taxonomy): Bacteria > Poribacteria > WGA-4E > WGA-4E > WGA-3G > WGA-3G. Next base: position 744 of record JAPPDN010000807.1, read on the forward strand.
TGGTAAATGGATTATCACTACTTCAGATGGCATCATTAAAATGCTGGATGTTCAAAGCAGAGAATGCGTCACACAGATAGAAGGACACAATGCTGATGCAAGACTTGCCTGCTCCTCGAACGGTAAATGGATTGCTATTGCTGCTTCAAATGGCGTTGTTAAAGTATTGGATGTTCATAGCGGCGCGTGCATTGCAGAGATGGATCGAGGGGCGCCCGAAATCCAACTCAATGATATTTCCGAACTCAAATTTTCGCCGGATGGTGAACGCCTCGCTGCTACGGCAGACAACCCTAAAGTTTCGCGCGACGGACGGGTTCTGAATCCGGACAGAGAAGGTCATCAAACTTACGTGTGGCATCCAGAGACGGGTGAGGCAATTGTTAAGTTTGCGGGTAGAAATTTTGCCTTTTCTCCCGACAGTCGTCTGCTGGCGGGAGCGGCTGCTGATGAGACTTTGGATGATGCCGATCGCGTTGATCGCTGTGTTTCAGTATGGGATGTAACAACCGGTGAACGCATCTCACACTTCTCAGGGCATAGTGATTGGGTAGACGTCGTAACCTTTTCGCCGTGTGGTGAATTTCTTCTGTCAAGTAGTAGAGATAATAGCCTGCGTGTATGGGATATTGCAAACGGCACGCAAACGGAGATTTATAACGAGTTTGGAAGAGCCTGGAAGCAGCCCTTCTATTCACCGGAAGGCACACTATTCACTGCTGTGTTCGGTGGTACTGGCGCGACCCAGACCATTGAAATATGGAATGTTGAACGCCGTGAAAAATTACAAGTACTTGAATTTCCGGTAGGGAGCATTGGTGCGGAATGGTTTTTCAAATGTCCACAGTTGGCTATCGCTTATGCCCTGGCTAATAAACGATCAGATGGCAAGACACAAACATTCCCGACACTTGATGAGCCTAATTTCCCGTGGCCCGACCCGAAGGTGGTCTGGTTAGACGATCAAACCCTCGCAAGTAAGCGGCTTGGGAGGGGTATCGCTGGGGTCGGTATCGCATTATGGGACGTTGAAAGTAAACGGATACAAGAGACACTGGTTGAAGATAAATTTATCCATTCTTTTACTGTCTTACCTTGTGGAAACGTTTTAGGAACTGACCTCAAGAGAGTCTCCAAGGTGTGGAATACCAGCAAACCCGACGAACCTATTGCTGAATTCACAGCATCTACGGAACCTCCAAATTGGGCGCGGCACGAAGTGTTCGCCCCCACAGGCAATCAGATCGCAATGGGGAGCAGAGAAGGCACACTCTATGTATGGAATTTCCAGCACCCAGAGGAGCCAACATTGCTTACCGGACATACCGGGTACATCCGGTCATTAGCGTTTTCACCAGATGGGAGACAACTGGCAAGTGGGTCAGATGACGAGACTGCTCGTCTGTGGGACGTTAAATCAGGCGAAGAAATTGCCACACTGCCTCTGGACGCACCTCACACGATTATGGGAATCGCGTTCTCACCTTGTGGCAAGATAATTGCTGGCGGAATGGACAACGAAATTCGCTTCTGGTGCGCTGAGCAACGGACAACGTTACGCACAATCCCCCAACCAGAGAATAACAAGAGAACGTATGCACTCACCTTTTCACCGTGTGGTAAGTATATTGCCTCTGGAACTTGGTGGCAGAAAGGGATGGAGAAGATGGCAATCCGTTTATGGGAAGTTGCCACCGGTGAGAATATCCATACCTTCTGGGGACATACATCAGACGTACAATCCTTGGCGTTTTCACCCAATGGCACGCTACTGGCAAGTGGCGGTTTTGATGGCACAATCCTGCTGTGGAATGTCAAATCCTTTATAGACGTTTAATAGGGGCAACGGTGTAGTGAAAAGCGAGTGCTGGAGGACTTCACTTGAACAAAAAATTCCAGCGTTGTATTGAAGATTTCACCTGCGCGCATTGTGGTACTGCTGTTAAGGGGGACGGTTACACCAATCACTGTCCAGAGTGTCTCTGGAGCCAGCATGTTGACGTGAATCCCGGGGACCGGTCCGCGTCTTGTCGGGGATTGATGGAACCGGTAGGGTTTACTGTAAAGCACGGCAATTATATTCTGACACACCGCTGTACGACTTGCGGCATAGAGAAAAAGAACAAGACCTCAAAAAATGATAACTTTGAAGCCATCCTTAGTCTACAAGGAGAATTAAATGTCTAAAAAAGGAATTCTCGCAGTTATATCTATTGGTATTGCTGCTGTTGCTGCCATCGTCCTGGCGGTACTACTCCATTTAGTTTCGAGTAATTTTGAACAGACGCAAGCTGAATTGGCTACGACCAAAGCCACATTGCAAGAAACTGAAACCGCCAAAACCGATCTGGAAAAGAAGTTAGCTGAAACGCAAGCTACGCTGGAGGCAACGCGTTCAAAGTTGAGTCAAACGCAAGAGATATTACAAAATGCAAGCGAAGCCGCTCGGAAAATCGCAGCGGAACGGAACGCGCTCCAGCAGGACAAAAGCGCGCTTGAAAGTGAAAAAGAGAGTCTCCGCGCAAAACTCACTGAGATTGAATCTGAATTACAGAGGATTCGGGAGCAATCGCAACGTTCAATTGCGGCTATCCAAGATCGATTTAAAGATACAGTGGGTGCTGTGTTAGATGACGCAGGACGGTTGAAACTTGATGTTAAGGGGAAAATCCTGTTTGAAACAGGCAGTGCAATTCTGAGTACTGAGGGAAAATCGCTGCTGAACGCAATTGCGGAAGAGGTATTACTCAACGCAGACTATTCGGCTTACGCGATTCGGATTGAGGGACATACGGACAATACACCTATCGGCGGTTCAGCACTGCGGAACTGGAACCTCTCAACCGAACGCGCAATCGCGGCGGTGAAATACTTGCAGGAACACGCCAACGTCAGTGCAGAACGTCTGGCAGCCACTGGATACGCCTTCTATCAACCCATAGATACCGCCGAAACACCAGCGGCAAAAGCCAAGAATCGGCGGATCGAAATTATACTCGTGCCACCGCAAGATTTTTTGTCCGAACTCCTAACATCGCTCCAAAAGGTGATGGCATCTATTGAGGTGAAGGCATCGCAGTAGCGTTAACCATCTACTTTTTTTCTGCACTCGCGCGTTTTGCTTCCACCGCAAGTTCTGTCGCGCGTGTGATGAGTCGTCTCGTTTCATCAATCTGCTCAAGTATCTGCGCATTCGTCCACGAAACAGAGGCGAGGTAACGCAACTCGTCTGGGTTGTTCAAGGTTTCAGCACCGAGTGCGACCTGAAGTCCGCTCGATGCTAAGTATCGCACCCCTAAGTTCATACCCGCACCATCGAATTCCAAACTTGTCGTAATGTCGCCCCTCGCGAACGCTGGTCGGAACGTCTTACTCAACCCAACAAACACGCCTATAGGTTGTTCTTCAGACGCAAACCGCTGCGTGCCAGTCCCGATGTGCCCAGAAAATTGATGTATCCGCGGCAAATTAAAAGTTTTACTGACAGCGAGAAAAGTGGAAGGCGTTTCACCAACTTCTGCTTCCGAATTCGATGCGAAAATCTTGTTGCCGAGTCTCTCTATACCGATTGCCACACTCGGAATTACCCCTGCTTCTGGCTCTTCTAAGAGTTGTAACTTCAAACTCGCGGTCCGATCAGAAGAGGGTTCTGAACCGTGTTCTTCCCATAACTGTGTCAGCCCGAGTTCAACTCGGTCAAACAGTCCAAAGTTGAGACGAATCGCAACGGCATCACCAAGGCTTGTCGTAGAACGGTCCATCATCCGTTGCTGGAAACCGAGATACGTACCTGCCTCGAATACGCCGTGTTTCAGTACCCGACCCGTTGGAATATCCACCAACCCACTCCCCGTAAACACTTCACTCTTAACGGGGTTAGAGACCGTGAGCGAGGCAAACACAAGTAAGAAAAGCAAGATCGTGTGTCGAAGCATTAATGCTACTCCATATACTCGATAGCAGAAGAAGTGCCGATGATGATTTTGTCAGCACGATTCACAAAAATCCCGTTCTCAACCACACCCGGAATGTTGTTTAGCTGCATCTCTACCTCTTCGGGTGCAGGGATACCATCAAAGTGGCAGTCGAGGATATAGTTGCCGTTGTCGGTGATGAGTGGCGATGCGTCTCCGCCTTGTGAGGTGTTCTGTCGGAGTGTTGATGCCCCACAAATCCGATTGACAGCGGTTTGGGTGGTTTCCCATCCGAACCGGACGATTTCTACAGGGAGTGGGAATGTCGTGCCGAGGACACGTGATAACTTGCTTTCGTCAACGACAATTAATATCTCTTTAGAAGCGTTAGCGATGATCTTCTCTAACGAGCGCGGCGCCACCACCTTTAATCAGATTAAGATGTGCGTCTACCTCATCGGCACCGTCAATAGTTAGGTCAATGGTAGGGTGTGTAGCGAGCGTTGTCAGCGGTATCTTTTGTGCTGACGCGATTTTCTCAGTGCCCTCGGAGGTGGGGATGCCAATAATATCAAGTCCTTCACTCACCATCGTACCGAGTTTCAAGAGGGCGTAATAGACGGTGGAACCTGTCCCCAACCCTACAATCATACCGGATCGGACGCTCTCTGTCGCTTTTTCTGCAGCAATTTTTTTCAGGTTTTCAGTGTTCATGATGCATATAAGTTTACCAGAAGATCGCCTTGAAATCAAGTTTTTAATAGTTATCGGTTATCAGTTTGCCTCGCAGTGGGAGTTAAGAGATTTCCGATTCTCCAATGTCTCTTTGTAACCGTCGTTATCTATAATGAATAACGACCGTGACAAGAAGATTTTAGAGAATCAAAAACCAGACTGATAACTGACAACTGATAACTGACATCTACTCCTTTCATAAAACATTTGATTCTTTTTAACCGTTGTGCTAAAATACCCACCATGAGGAATAATATACGCCATAGTAGCTTGGTGGTTGGGCAACTGGTAGCCGAACCCACAACTCGGACGGAAGGTCATCTCAAAGTTGGCACGATGCCTGACGGAACGGCTGTCCGACTGCCTGTTGTACTCATCAACGGGAGGTACCCAGGCAAAACACTCTACATCCAAGCAATTAGCGACGGAGATGAACTCAACGGCATCGCTGTTGTTCACAAAATTCTCCAAACGGTCGCGCCAGAGGAGTTGCACGGTAAGATTATCGCCGTGCCGCTTGTCAATTTTCACGCGTTCCATGCCAAACAGGCACTCAGCCCTGTGGACAGTCGCAAAATGAATCGCTGTTTCCCGGGCAGACGGGATGGCACGTCAAGTGAACGGATCGCTTATCATCTCTTTCAACACGCTGTCCAGCAAGCGAACTACTGCCTCGATCTGCATCAAGGCGGCGTACATCCAATGATAGACGAGGTTCGCGTCCGCGTTGGCGAAAAACATACACTTCACAATGCCTGCCTTGAACTTGCACGCGTTTTCGGTATCGGACACATTCTTGATCAGAAGGGGCCGAAGGGGCAACTTGCACAAGCAGCACCAGAGGTTGGTATCCCAACGATTGATCCAGAATTGGGTGGAACTCATGGATGGGACGCAATAAGCATCAAAAAAGGCGTGCGCGGCGTGCGCAATGTGCTACAATACTATGATTTTATTGCTGGAACGCCGGAGATTCCTGAACAGCAAATCGTTGTCAAAAAATTCGCGCCGCTCATCAGTAACGAAGGCGGTTTTGTCTATTATAGAGCGGAATTGTATGAACACCTTACAGCATCTCAGCCGGTTGCTGATATTTGTGATGTCTTTGGCAATGTCCGAGAATCCATATCTTCACCAGTTGACGGTGTTTTCTGGGCAAAACCTATCTACCCGATGGTTGCGAGTGGCGGTATTGTCGGCAAAATAGGCACGCCTATTGGGTATCTCTAATATTCATAAGGAGAACACGGCTTGCACAAACAGAATCGTAAAGCTTTTATTGAAAAAATGGGAAGCGGGGGGGTCGCTATCTTCGCCAGCGCACCGCCTGTAAGATGGAACCACGACACCGAATATCTTTATCGCCCAGATCCGAATTTTTATTACCTTACGGGGTTTGAAGAACCGGAGTCAATTTGTGTTATTGCCCCCGAGCATTCAAAATACCAATATATCTTGTTTGTCCGTCCGAAAGATAAACAGGCAGAAATTTGGAACGGTAAGCGCGTCGGCGTTAAGGATGCCCGTAAACACTATGGTGCAGATAAAGTCTATCCGATAGAAAAGTTCAGTGAAAAAATTGGGAAATATCTACAAGATGCCAAAAGGCTTTACTATACCCTCGGTTCCAATGAGGATGTTGATACCGAAATTCTGAGCCTTTTCACGCGGTCTGTCAGGTCACGCGTTCGTTCAGGAAAAGGGTTTGATACGCTTGTTGACCCAAGCCCTATTCTTAGCGAACTGCGACTCATCAAAAATGAGACGGAACTGCAGCGTATCCAGAAGGCAACGGAGATTACAGTAGCCGGTCATGTGGCAGCAATGAAAGCAGTTCGACCGGGGATGTATGAATATGATTTAGAAGCCCTCGTTGAATCGACGTTCCGCATGAACGGTGCTGGCGGTCCCGCTTTTCCGACTATCGTGGCGAGTGGTGGCAACGCGACGACGCTCCACTACACAACAAATGACCGCCAAATTGAAGACGAAACACTCGTACTTATTGACGCAGGTGCAGAGTACGGTCGGTACGCTGGAGATGTGACCCGGACCTTTCCAGCAAACGGCACTTTCACCGAGGCACAGAGAGAAATCTATCAGCTCGTCCTTGAGGCACACTATGCTATTATTGACGGTATCCGTCCGGGTGTTTCCATTGACGAACCGCACCAAAAGTCAATTGAGTTGTTAACAGAAAGTATGCTCAGCCTTGGACTTCTAAAGGGGAAAACGGAAAAATTGATAGAAAAAGATAAATACAGGCAGTTTTACATGTACCGGGTCGGACATATGCTCGGCTTAGATGTACACGATGTCAACTGTGTCCGCGAAGCGAACGGCGATTTCAAGACCTTCCAGCCCGGGATGGTGATGACAATTGAACCCGGACTCTATGTCGCCGAAGGGACCAAAGGTGTTCCACCGAAGTACTTAGGCATCGGTATCCGCATAGAGGATGACATCCTCGTCACAGAATCCGGCAACGAAAACCTAACCAGTGGTGTCCCGAAAGAGATTGATGAAATCGAGGCACTCGTCCAAAGCACAAAGTGGTAACCGGATGCCGTCCGCCGTTCACCGCGCATAAGACAAAGTAGTAGGCACACGCCGTGGGTTCTCCGTCTATCCAATGAGAAACTACCAAGTTTATCTGAAGAACATTGTTTGATTAACTGGAAAAAGCCGAAAGACCTGTGTTACAATTCTAATAATGGAGGAAATAGATGCCAAAACATGGAATTCCGAAGCAGAGAAAAATGAGAGGCATGAACAAGTATCAGAAAAATGCACACCGTCGCGGTGAAGATCGCTTGCGTGGCAACGAAGTTGAATACTATCTTGAACTTGCCTACTCTTCCAGCGCCGATGATCGCGTCGAGGCAATGGACAATCTCTGTCCGTGTCATGTTCGGAAGAGCATTGACAAAGTTTGGGTGGCACTCTACAAAGGCATGGTCGATCCAGACCTACGCGTCCGAAAAGCGGCATGGCACACGCTCGATGATGGTGGAAACCCGAACGATCCGAGACTCCAACCGCTCCTCGAAAAAATCGCTAAAGAGGAAACCGATCCCAAGTTACGCCAGCGTGCACTTGACCTCATCGCTGCTACCCGAAAAGTTGAGGATCAAAAAGCGATGCTGTTAGGACAGAAAGCGCATACTTTCTCTGGACGCTGTGATTGGTGCGGTGCCTCAAACGTTCCAGTCAGTTATGATTACGAGACAGAGTTTGAAACGAACGGCACCAAACGTTTTGCCTTGGTCTGTGAGGCGTGTGAAGCTGCGTAGCGTGCTTATATCAAAGACTTTTATGGCAACCCAAAATCAATTATTTGAAGGACATACCGATTTCATCGCGACCCGCGGTGTTAGAGAATATCGCGAGACGATTCCAGTCTGGGTAAACGCAAACGATGTTGTATTGGAAATCGGCTGCGAGTGGGGTACAACAACAACCTTGATCGCACCCCACTGTAAAAAAGTTATTGGCACAGACATCAGTTCCAAATGTATTGAACGCGCGAGGGAAAGGCACCCCGAACTCGATTTTACGGTACTTGACGGCTTC